>JAFOAB010000018.1 GCA_017382555.1 Clostridia bacterium | reverse complement strand
GGAGGTCTTTTTTGTCACTGTCCGTTTTTAACGGATCGGTTCATTCCATACAGCCCTTTTGTTATTTGCGGAGATTGTTATATGCGATTTTACACGTTTTATCGATAGTGAGTGGCATAATTGATATATAACCGTGCATAACGGCATCTGTATCAATTGTGAGATCGTTTCGGTCCTCATAAACGCATTTACCTACGGGAGTGTACATATCGTTGCCAATGTGTACAAAGTCGTCGGAGTAATAAGGTCCGCCCTGATGGGTGATGAGGATTCCCTTGGGGGAATTTGGCATATTGACGTTGTACAGCGTATGCTTGCTTAATAAATCGTTACTTAAGATATAATCAAAGACCGTTTTAAGGTTCTTGGTGGCCTCATTGTAATCCTCGGGAGAAACGGAAAGCGCTATTGCTTTAATGCCGAGTATAGCGGCTTCGCAGGTAGCACTTACGGTACCGGAATAAAGCATATCGATGCCAAGGTTGAGACCGCGGTTAATGCCCGAGATTACGAGGTCGAATTTCTCCTTGAGCCCGAGAACGGCAAATCTTACGCAATCGGCAGGTGTGGAATCGACAGTCCAAACGGTTATGCCGTCAATTTCCTCGCGCTTTGCTTCAAAGGCTTATGAAGCTCGATACCGTGGCTTTTTCCGCTTTGCTCAAATTTGGGTACACATACGAATACGTCACCAAGCGATTTGCAAAAATCAATAAGAGGGAAGAGCTGCTCGGCATATCTGCCGTCATCGTTGGTTATAAGTATTCTCATAACCAATCCTCGTTGTTTGCCTTGTAATCGCGCACTACCTCGTCTGCTTCCTTCAGAAGCTGCTCAACCTCTTCCTTGCTGTAAACGGTTGCACCGCTTGCGCAAGCATGGCCTCCGCCATTGTGGTTTTCCGCTACGCCGTTTATGTGGCAGAAGCGGGAACGCAGACGAACACGGATGGTGTTCTTTTCATCACCGGTTTCGATAAACGCGATCCATGCAATGCATCCGCGTATAGAGTCAAGATTTCCGATACAAGCACTTGCCTGCTCAAGTGAAAGGTTAAACTCCTCCTGCATAGCGCGGTCGATATAAATGTACGCAACACCGTTTTCGGTAATCTGCATTCTGTTATAGATGTGTGCCTTGAACTTGAGGTATTCAAATGCTTCAAGATAAAGTCTCGCGAAGAGAATATCGGTTTTTACTCCGACGTCAAGAAGCTCTGCCGCACAGCGGAGGGTGTCGCCTGTAACTCCGTCGTACTTAAAGCGACCGCTGTCGGTAACCATACCGGTGTAAAGATGAGTTGCTGCATCGTTGTTAAGAACAAGGGTATCCTTGAAACTCATATAGAAATCAACAACCATCTCACAGCAGGAGGAGCGCTCCTCCTCAACCCAAATGATATCGCCGTAAGCTTCAAGCGGTATGTGGTGGTCAATCTTGATAAGCTCCTTGCAGAGCTTGTATTTAGGGTTAGAGATACGTGCCTCGGATGCGGTGTCGAGTACTATACCGAGCGCCTCAGCATATTCGGTGTCATCAACCTCATCATCCTCGGGACCCATAAATTCAAGGTATTTAGCAAGCTCAGTATCTATTATATAAACGCTCTTCTCGGGCCAAGTTGCGGTAATGATCTCCTTGAGACCTTTGGTTGCGCCCACACAGTCGCCATCGTTTCTTATGTGTCTGAAAAGAAAAATCTTATTATACTCTTTGATTTTGTCGAGTATCGCTTTTTTGATCTCTATGCTCATTTATTTGCTCCAATCATTTCGTCAAGATCGGCAAGAAGCATCATAGCCTCTTCCTTGCTTTTTAGTGTAGCACCGCTTGCCTTTGCGTGGCCGCCTCCGCCGTATTTAACCGCTACGGGATTTATGTTGTATGCGGAGGATCGTATCTCACAGAATACACCCTCGTCGGCCTCGGTGAAGTTCACCCATATATCCACGCCCTTGGTGTCGGACATTGTGTTTACCATACCTCTGGAGGCTGTAAACGTGTCGATGTTAAGCTTCGCAAGCTCTTCCTTTTCCGTGTAGATATATGCTACGTTGTTTGCGGTAAATTGCACCTTCAGCAAAAAGGTCGCCTTTAGCTTTTTGTTTTCATAAGTATCGGCATAAAGATTCTTGAATATCTCGTTAAAGTCAACCTTGGATTCGAGAAGCTTAGATGCAACTGAAAGCGTGCGGGGAGTTGTGCTGTCATATCTGAAACGGCCGGAATCTGTAACCATTCCGGTATACAGCGCTGTTGCCGCCTCGGAGGAGATTTCAAGATTGTGTCGAATTGCCATATCTGCTACCATTCCGCAGCAGCTTTCGTAGGAGGTATCAATTACCTCACTTTCGCATATCTTCTCGCAAAAGATATGGTGATCAAGCCTTGCGGTGTTTTTAGCGGTTGTGTAGCGTGTATCGCTTATAAGCTTTGCCGATCCACAGTCGAGCACGATAGCAAGGGCATTGCCGTACTTCTCATCGGCAATTTCGTCAAAACCGCAGGGAGCCATAAAGGCGTATCCTCGAGCATCATCGCCAACTGCGTATACCTCTTTATCGGGGAAGTTTGTTTTGATTATTTCCTTAAGACCGATTTGGCATCCGATAGCATCGCCATCGGGGCGAGTGTGGCGGTGTATTATCACCGTTTGTGCGTTTTGGATCAATTCGATTATTTCTGTATACATGTATCCTCTTTTCACTTGCTTGGCAAGTTTGTATTTGTTATAATGGAATGGGGTGATGATATGAATACTATATTGCTTGTCGACGGCAGTAATCTTCTTTTCCAGATGTTTTACGGTATGCCGAATGAAATAAAAGGTAAGAACGGTGCGGATATACGCGGCACGGTCGGATTTACAGGCGCGATATTGCGTATGATAAAAATGACAGAGCCGTCACACGTTGCCATATTTTTCGACGGAGAGCACGAAAACGAAAGATGCGGTATTTCTGCCGAATATAAGGCAAATAGGCCTGATTACTCAAATATGAGCATCGAGGAAACACCGTTTTCTCAGCTTCCGTATATTTATGCGGCATTGGATGAAATGGGCATCCGCCACAGCGAGACAAGCATCTGCGAAGCGGATGATTGGCTTTCGGGTTATGCTCTCAAATACGGAATGGATAATAATATCATAATATCATCCGGTGACAGCGATCTTTTTCAGCTCATTACGAGCAACGTAAAAATTTTGCGTTACAGAGGAGAGCAGTCGGTGCTTTGCGATAAAGAATACGTTTATAACAAGCTCGGTGTATACCCCGAAAGATATGCGGATTTTAAATCGCTTACAGGAGATTCATCCGATAATATCAAGGGCTGTGATAAGGTAGGTACAAAGACAGCCGCCGCCCTTGTTGCGCAATTTGCATCCCTTGAGGCGCTCATTGAAGGCGCAGATGATATTTCCAAGCCATCGATAAGAAAATCGGTAATCGAGTGTAAGGAAAGAATATTGTTAAACAGGAGACTGATCAAGCTTGAATATCGCGGTGAGCTGCCGTTTGCAATTGAAGAGATAGCATACAACAAAAAGTACAGCACCTCACGTTCGGTGCTTGATACGCTTGGAATTTAGTTGCTCGCTATTTTCCTTGCAACGTAAACACCGCTAGCGGATGCGTGGGAAAGGGAGTGCGTTATTCCGCTACCGTCTCCGATAACGTAAAGACCCTTTTTGCAGCTTTCGAGATCAGAGTTGACCTCTACCTCCATATTGTAGAACTTAACCTCAACTCCGTAAAGAAGTGTATCCTCGTTTGCGGTACCGGGGGCGATCTTGTCGAGGGCGTAAATCATTTCTATAATGCCGTCAAGTATTCTTTTGGGCAGTACAAGGCTCAAATCCCCTGGGGTTGCGTTAAGAGTAGGTGTTGTGAAGGATTCGGCAATTCTTTGCGGCGTGCTTCTGTGGCCCTGAATAAGGTCGCCAAAGCGCTGTACCATAACACCGCCACCAAGCATATTGCTGAGCTTCGCAATCGATTCGCCGTATCCGTTTGAATCGTGGAATGGCTCGGAAAAGTGCTTAGCGACAAGAAGGGCGAAGTTTGTGTTACCCGTTTGCTTTTGGGGATCCTCATAGCTATGTCCGTTTACGGTTACGATTCCGTTGGTGTTTTCGCTTACCACAGCGCCCTTGGGGTTCATGCAGAAGGTACGTACCTTGTCTGCATATTTCTGTGTGCGGTAGACTATCTTGCTTTCGTACAGCTCATCCGTGAGATGGGAGAAAATCTCAGCCGGTAATTCCACGCGCAGACCGATGTCAACACGGTTGGAGTGTGTGGGGATCTGCAGCCTCTTACAAGCCTCCTCCATCCATTTACTTCCGCTTCTTCCGACAGAAACAATGCACTTATCGCATTCATAGGTATCACCGGAGGCTGTTACGTAATATTTGCCGTCTGCTTCGTCAATCGTC
>JAFOAB010000266.1 GCA_017382555.1 Clostridia bacterium | reverse complement strand
CGGAGGAGTAAAATGAAGGAACAGTTTCATGTTTACGGCATTGGAATGAACGGTGCATCCTACCCGCTTCCCTTTGCCCTTGAGGATTTCGGCAACGTGCTGAGATTCAGCATTACCAAAAGAATGTTGGAAAACACAAACTTGAACACGGTTGTTGTGGAAACGGAGCTTCTGAAGGCAAAAACGGGTGAGAACGGCTATTTCCTCTACCCCACCAACTTCGGTTGCGGCTTCGTTACCACCTATTTTACCCCCAGAGAGGACGCAAGCTTCCTTTCCTGGCTTTCCGCTACACCCGTATGCGGACTTTGCGAGAATGAGCGCGGTGTTTTTGCTCGCGTTGACGGACACGCTGCAGACGCACACTTCCGCGTAAAGACCGAGGGCGGCATTTACAGCATATCCACC
Organism: Clostridia bacterium; assembly: GCA_017382555.1. GTDB lineage: Bacteria > Bacillota > Clostridia > Oscillospirales > CAG-272 > RUG12395. Next base: position 2,955 of record JAFOAB010000266.1, on the reverse strand, counting down.
CTTTTCGAGCTTCAGGGAGATGAGCCCGAGGAGGATATTTCCATATACTTCTACCGTATGCCGAACGCAGGCTACGTGGAGATGGCACGCGAATACCGCAAGTACCAGATGGAGGTTAAGGGCTGCCGTCCGCTGAAGGAAAGAATGCTCGAGCGCGAGCCGCTGAGAAAAGCCTCCGAGGCGATGGAGATAAGAGTGCGTATGGGTTGGAAGCCCATCCCCACCCCCGTCCGCCATCAGACCCCCGCAACCGAGCCGCCACTGCACGTCACCTGCACCATCGAGATGCTTGAAAGAATGATTGACAAGCTGCAGGAAAACGGCATCGACAAGGCGGAGATCTGCCTCGTCGGTTGGGGCCCCGCAGGCCACGACGGACGCTTCCCCCAGCAGTACCCCAGCGACCCCCGCTACGGCGGCGATCCCGCGCTCAAGCGCTTCATTGCACGAGCACAGCGCCTCGGCTATCAGATAGTTGCGCACACCGTAAGCTGCGGTGCGTACGAAATTGCCAACAACTTCGACATTAAGGACCTTGCAAAGCGCAGAAACGAGAAGGGCGAATACTACCCCTTTGCACGTGATATATACGCGCTCAAGGGTCTTAACGGCGGCGAGCCCTACGCCGTATGCCCCCAGCGCGCATACGAAAGATATGCAAAGGACGATCTGCCGATAGTAAGAGGCTACGGCTTTAGCGGTATGTTCTACATAGACGAGCTTACCGCCTACACTCCCGAAAAGTGCTGTGACCCCGACCATCCCGTAAGCCGCAAGCAGGCACAGGAATACTACCGCAAGATAGCGCGCCTCGCAACCTCCGTATTCGGCGGATATCAGTGCGAGGGCTATATGGACTTTATGAATGCGGATCTCGACTCCATCCTTTACGTCGGATGCCATACAAAGGACTGCTCCGAGTTCCACCCCATATTCGGTGAGGGTGTTCCCTTCTGGCAGATAGTATACCACGGCATCATAATGTCCAACCCCACCTCCGAGACCGTAAACTACACGATGAAGAGCGCCGAGCGCCAGCTCCTCTTCTTCGAGTACGGCGGACGTCCCGTTATGTACTTCAACAGCAAGTTCGGCCCCGGACGCGACTGGATGGGCAAGGTTGACCTTTACAGCAGAGACGATAACGATCTTGACGAGGCAATGAAGTACCTCAAGACCGCATACGAGGAATACGAGGCGCTTCAGTACCTCCAGTACGAATATATGGACGACCACAGAAAGCTCTCCGACGGCGTATACCGCACCGAGTTCTCCGACGGAACCGTTATAATCACCGATTACAACGCGCTCAGTTGGGAGGTCACCAAGCCCGACGGAACGGTGCTTAGCAAGCAGTACGAAAAAGAGAATGCGTAAGGAGGAAGCAATATGAACGGCTACAAAAAGGAATTTATGGGCAAGCTTCCCACTGGGGAGGAAATATACAGCCACACAGTATCTAACGGTCAGATAAGCATCTCCGTTTTGGATTACGGCGCTACCCTGCACCGCTTCGTACACAACGGCACCGACATCGTATGCGGCTACGATACGCTTGAGGGCTATCTTAACGGCTCCGGCTGTGTTGGCGGCACTATCGGCAGATACGCAAACCGCATCACGGACGGAAAAATAACAATAGACGGACTTGATATCTACCTTGAGAAAAACAGCAAGGGTATCTGCCATTTGCACGGCGGTAACGAAGGCTTCCACAAAAAATATTGGTATGTGGAGGACGGCCTTACCCACGAGGGCTGGCCCTGCATCTGCTGTGGACTTATCTCCTACGCGGGCGAATCCGGCTACCCCGGAAGAATGCACATTTCCGTTAACTACATCCTCAAGAACCGCTCCCTTATCATTGATTACAGAGCGGAGACAACGGCAACCACCGTCTGCAATATGACAAACCACTCCTACTTCAATCTCCACGGCTTCGACAAGCCCGGAATTGCAGACCATAAGCTCCGCATCTTCGCGGATAAGTATACCGAGGTATATCCCGACACTCTGCTCGTTACCGGCAACCGCCCGTTTGTTGACGGCACCGCGTTCGACTTCCGCGAGGAAAAGACGATTGGCGAGGATATGGACAAGACGGGTCTTGCATATCCCGGATACGATCACAACTTCATTCTTGACCGCAAAAAGCAGGAGGTATTTGAGGGCGTGAAGCTTAACCTTGCCGCTGTTTGCAAGGTTCCCGAAAGAAAGATGACCGTGCTTACCTCCAAGCCCTGTATGCAGGTATATACGGGTAACTTCCTCGGCAACGGTCCCGATTTCAAGGGCGGAGTTAAGCAGCAGCAACACCACGCAGTATGCTTTGAAACTCAGTTCGAGCCGAATGACCCCGCAGACCCGAACGGAAAGTCCTACCTTACCCCCGATAAGAAATATCGCCACATCACCGTATACAGAATAGACTAAACAAAAAAGGAACCCGTGCTTCACGTAAGCACGGGCTCCTTTTACTTAATCATTATTTTCCGCAAGTGCGTATTTTTCGGAATACTGCTTATAGAGATTATCGTATTCCTTGCCGCCCTTCTTGACCTTTGCAAGATAGCTGTGGAGGTCAAGCGACTCGTGGCTGGACATTTCGATCAGACAGCCCGCAATGTTGGAGCAGTGGTCGGAAACGCGCTCAAAGTTCGTAAGAAGGTCGGAGAGTATAAAGCCGAGCTCGATACTGCAAAGGCTCTTGCTGAGGCGGATGGTGTGGTGGAGCTTTATCTTGCTCTTGAGATCGTCAACGACCTGCTCAAGAGGCTCGATTTTGGCCGCCTTCGCCATATCCTCGTGCGCAAGCGCATCCTTTGTTATATCGCATATCTCCTCAACCACATTGCGGAGGGTAAGAAGCTCTGCATTTGCATCATCGGAGAACGAGATATTTTTATCTTTTATCTCCTCTGCGGATTAGGCAACGTTTACGGCGTGGTCGGATAT
>JAFOAB010000265.1 GCA_017382555.1 Clostridia bacterium | reverse complement strand
AGAATATGCTCTGCAAGATCATTTCCTACAAGGGCAATGTATTTGCAGTTGAGCCTCCCACGTTCGTTGAGCTTGAGGTTTCCGATACCGAGCCCGGTGTTCGCGGCGATACCGCTACCGGCGCTTCCAAGTTCGCTACTCTTGAGACCGGTGCCGCTATCCGCGTTCCCCTCTTCATCAACACCGGCGACGTTCTTAAGGTAGATACCCGTACCGGCGAATATCTCGAGCGCGTATAATTTACTCGCTTCCAAAGGACCCGCGGGATTCCGCGCCCTGCGGGATATTAACAGCGGAGAAAGATTTTAAAATGACACTTACCGAAAGAGCAGCTTATCTTAAGGGTCTTGCAGACGGCCTTGCACTCGATGAGGCAAAGCCCGAGGCAAAGCTTCTGAAGGAAGTTATCTCCATCATAGAGGATCTTGCAAACGACGTTACCGATATGGCTGAGGACATTCAGGAGATCGGTGACTACTGCGAGGAGCTTGACGAGGATCTCGGCGCTGTTGAAGAGGAGCTTTACGGCGATGAGTGCGATTGCTGCGATGACGATTGCGATTGTGATTGCTGTGATTGCGACGACGAGTACGAGATCGAGTGCCCCGCTTGCGGCGCACTTCTCGCTCTTACCGAAGAGGATGATCCCTCCGATCTTGTTTGCCCCGAGTGCGGCGAGCATTTTGATTGCGAGTGCGACGGTTGCTGCGACTGCGACTGCTGCGATTGCGAAGAAGAGTAATTTAAAATGCAAAGGTGCGCCCACAGCTGTGGGCGCACCTTTGAAAATATGCGGAGCGATATGAACAATTTTTCCGTAAACATCCCAAACACACAAAGACGCGAGGGCAGGAGACACGAGATCACGGTATGCTCGGTTCTGCTTTGCCTTTGTGTGCTTTTTATTCACGCAGCTTCCCTTTTTATCTCCGCAGGGGATAAGAGCAGCCTTGCTTATATACCCGTTGCCGCGCTTTGGCGCATGTGCGGCTTTGCCGCGCAAGGCTTTATTTTTATCGCGGGAATGCGATTTATGCTCAGCTTCAAGCCGGGCCGCAACGTCGCATCCTACTACCTCTCCCGCTTCAAGCGCATTATTCCCCTTTACGTTATCTGGTGCGTTATTTACTACGCCTACGACGTTTTTGCAGAAAAGGCAAGCTTTGACATTTCTTATTTTCTAAAGTCACTTCTTACGGGCGAGCTTACGGGGCATCTTTATTACATCCCCGTGCTTTTGCAGTTCACGCTTATTGCGCCCCTATCCATGCTTCTCAGAAAAAGGCTTCCCGCATCGGTTATACTCCCCGCATCGGTGCTGATCACCTCTATCTTCGGTGACCATCTTACCGACATTCTTAACGCCGTATTCCCTGCCGCACCCTCCTTTGCCTACTCCGACCGCGTATTTACAAGCTTCCTCATCTTCTGGTCGGCGGGCTGCTGTGCGGGTGCCGCTTACGATAAATTCTGCAAGCTGCTTGACGAGGCCAAGGGCTTTATCATCTCCGCGTTTTTGATAACCGCCGCGCTTGACCTCGGCGCTGTGTATTATTCGTTCATTCTCGGTCGCTTCATCTGGTGCATAAAGCAAATACAAACGCTTTACGTGCTTTCCGCAATACTGTTTTTGATGACCGTCTCCCGTATGATAGTCAAGGGTCGCCCCGAGGCCCCCGTATTTTTCCAAAAAAGCGAGCTTGGCGGATATTTCATCTTTCTCTCCCACATTCTTCCGCTTGATCTTGCCCAGCTTATACTTGATAAGATAGGCGTGGGTGTCGGCATCGGGCTTGCCGTACGCATTGCGGTGCTTGGCATCTGGTTTGTCCTCTCCGCTCTTGCATACGGGAACCGCCTTTACATCGTACACGCAAAAAGAAAGCTGAACAGGTAATTTTATGAGATTAAATTCACGAAAGTTCATACAAGCGGTGCTTATATGCCTCGCTTCGGTGCTGTCCTTTTTGGCTGTTTTTAAGATAGGTGTGTTTTTTTCCGTATTTAAGGGAATAACCGCCGCGATCTCCCCCATCATCGTCGGCGCTTGCATCGCCTTTACCTTGAACGTACTGCTCTCACTTTACGAAAAAAAGCTTCCGCAGAAATTCCTTGCCAAGCTCGGTCGCTTCAAGCGTCTGTTTTGCGTTGTGCTTACGCTTTTCACCGTTACCGCTCTGCTTGCCGTTTTCGTTCTGCTCATTTACCCCGAGCTGAAGGAAACCGTGCTTACCGTTGCATCCAACCTTCCAGGATACGCCACCGCGCTCATTGCATATGCCGCAACGGTTACGGGCAAAACGGAAAGCGAGCTTTTCGAGAGCGTTGATATCAACTGGGAATCTCTCGCGGCAAAGATACGCGATTTCATAAGCGGCTACGGCGATAAGCTGATAAGCGACACCATCGGCATCACCGGCAACGTGCTTCTCGCCCTGCTCGGCGCATGCGCCGCCATCACTCTTGCGGTGTGGATACTGATGACCAAGGAAAAGCTCGGCGCACGCGCAAGCTTCCTTGTCAACCGCCTCTTCCCCAAGCACGCAGACGGCATCACAAGTCTTGCACGCTATTCCGCGAACGTATTTTCCGGCTTTATCGGCGGTCAGCTTGCCGAGGCGCTTACCATCGGCGTGCTGTGCTTTGTGGGAATGCTTATCTTCGGCTTTCCTTACGCACTTACCGCCTCTGCGATAATTATGATATTCGCGCTCGTGCCTGTGTTCGGTGCCATCGTGGGCGCAATTCTTGCGGCTCTGCTGATGCTTACGGAATCCTTTGCCACCGCAATATGGTTCCTTGTGTACATCGTTGTGCTTCAGCAGCTTGAATCCAACATCATATACCCCAAGCTGATGGGCGAGTCCGTCGGTCTGCCGGGTCTTTGGGTGCTTGTTGCCGTAACCATCGGAGGAGATCTGTTCGGTGCCGTCGGTATGCTTACCGCCGTCCCCGTATTTGCCATTATCTTCACCGTGTTCAACGCCCTGCTCGATAAACGAATAGAGGCAAAAAGCAAAAAGGCGGAAGCCGCCGCGGAAAACGCGGGTTAAATAAAAACACACGGCGGGAGCCTGCTCCCGCCGTGTTTTATTCTAAAATTCTGTTGAATGCTCGTCAAAAAACTCGTAATACTCCCGTACGTTCTCAAGCTCCGTCCATTTTTTTACCTGCACGGGACGGCTGTCGAGATCGTATATCCTTGCGCCCTTCATTGCAAGCAAAAAGGGTGAATGAGTGGAAATAATAAGCTGACAGCCAAAAAAACGCGCGCTGTCCTCAAGGAACCTTGCCAGCTCGCGCTGTAGCTTCGGGGAAAGACTGTTTTCGGGCTCGTCGAGGAGGTAGAGCGCGTTTTCGCCTATCTTCTGCGTAAAATAGTAAAAGGCAGTTTCGCCGTTTGAACGGCCGTCCATTTCCCTTGGCAAACGGCGCGAAACGTATACGCTTTTCGTTTTGCTTTTTGCTTCTATTCTGCGCTTGAACTCCTCGTATTGCGCAAGGTCGCGCATCGGCTCCATCGGCTTTTCGCGCGTTTCGTAATATTCCTCAAAAAGCTCTTCGCGCTTGCGGTCTATCTCTCCGTTTACGGAACGTATCTCAAGCAGCATATCAAACACGTCGTCGCTTGCTATCCTCATACTGCCCGCGGGCAGTTTTTTTATTCCGTATTCAAATTCGTAACGGCACATCGCAAGATGATCGTCCATATACGGGGTCTCGTTTATCGGAGCCGAGGACGGAACGCCAAGCTTTTTTGAGATGAGATTGAGCAGAGTGGATTTGCCCGAGCCGTTTCCGCCGTAAAGTATGGTTATCGGCTCAAACTCCAGCCTTTCCAGCCCCTTTTGCGGAAAAAGCCTAAATGGGTATACGTTATCGTGGCTGAAGCATTTCATCTCCAGCTGATAGGGGTAGGACAGGAGAAATTTGTCCTCATCTCTCAACACAGGCAGAGAAAAATCTTTTAAATATACCACATTTTCACATCCTTTCCGCCGTTTTGTTACCGCATCGCAGGGGGTATTCCGCCACTCGGATTTAGTAATAATAATCCCTTGATGCCGGCTTTGTCACCGTCTTCTCGTCGGGCCTTCCCGCCACGTTCCACAAGCGGCGGTATACCTTGCCGTCACATTTAACGTACAGATAGCGCATCCCTTCTCCGCCGAAGGCGATGCCCTCCGCCCTTTTATCAAACGGGCTGTCGATTATCGCGCAGACGATGCCGTAGCCCTTTACTACCTGAATGCCCATATCGGTTACAAGGTATATTCTGTCCTCGGAGTCCACGCACGTCGCGCTGACTCCGTGTTTTTTTATGAAGGTATCGGTATAAAGTGAACCGAGCTGCATTTTGTCCTTTAAATCACCCGTTTCGGTTATTGCCATGGAGTACACGATGCTTCCATCCTTTTCCGCGATATAAATCCGCCACATATCTGCGGAAACGGCAAGCGCGGAAATATCGGCAAAGCCGCTTGCGACCTGCCTCCTCATACCGTTATCGGGGGTGAAGAATATGCTTCCGCCCTCCGCGGTAAATATTCCGCCTGCGCTGTATGCGCAAAGCGGTACGGGCATTTCCTCCGCCACCTCTGCCCAAGAGGAGGAATCGGGTGT
>JAFOAB010000264.1 GCA_017382555.1 Clostridia bacterium | reverse complement strand
GCTTTGGGTGGATTCCGCATAATATCCGTACTTTTCAAAGAGTGCGTCAAGCGCATCGGAGAGGGTCATACCCTTCAGGCGGTAGTACGCCGCCATCTCCGCGATAAGCATTGCGCCGCAAACGGCATCCTTATCGCGTGCATAGGTGCCCTTGAGGTAGCCGTAGCTCTCCTCAAAGCCGAAGATATAGCTTCCTCTGCCGAGGTTTTCGTGATTTTTGATAACCTCGCCGATAAACTTGAAGCCGGTAAGCACGTTATAAAGCTTAACGCCGTAATGCTCGCAAATCGGAACGCACATTTCGGTGCTTACGATGGTCTTGACCGCATAGGGCTCGTCGGGGATGCCCGCGCCCTCCTTCATAGCGGCAAGAATGTAATCGAGCAGAAGCGCACCCATCTCGTTGCCGGAAATTCTGCCGAATTTACCGTCCTTACCGCGGCTCATAACGCCAACGCGGTCGCAATCGGGGTCGGTTGCTATAACGAGGTCGGCACCAACCTTCTCCGCAAGCTCGATACCGGGATCAAACACGTCCGCAAGCTCGGGGTTAGGCTTCTTTACCGTGGGGAACTCACCGTCGGGAGTTGCCTGACTTTCGACGATCGCAATATGCTTGAAGCCCATACGGTCGAACATTTCGGGCACGTGCTTCCAGCCTGCACCGTGGAGGGGCGTATATACGATGCTCATCTCCTCCGCAGCCTTCTCGAAGCCGGCGGGATTGAGGCGAACTGAGTATACGTTATCAAGGAACGCATCATCCACTTCCCTGCCGATCATAACAACGCTTCCGTCGGCAATTGCCGCGTCAAGCGCGCAGGTCTTTACACCCGTGAAGATATCGACCTTCTCGATAGCGGCGCAAACGGTGTCCGCATGGTCGGGGGGAAGCTGTGCGCCATCCTCCCAATATGCCTTGTAGCCGTTATACTCCTTGGTATTGTGGCTTGCGGTGATGTTAATACCCGCAATACAGCCGAGGTGGCGAAGCGCAAAGGAAAGCTCGGGCGTGGGACGGGGGCCGTCAAAGAGGTACGCCTTGATTCCGTTTGCAGCAAGCACCTGTGCGGAGCACTCCGCATACAGCTTGGAATTGTTTCTTGTATCGTATGCGATGGCAACACCGCGATCAGCGGCATTTTCACCTATAATAAGGTGGCAAAGTCCCTGCGTTGCCTGCATAACGGTATAAACGTTCATTCTTGCGGTTCCTGCCGCCATAACGCCGCGCAGACCCGCAGTACCGAAGGTCAGATTTCCGTAAAAACGGCTGACGATCTCCGTTTCGTTATCCTTTATGGCCTCAAGCTCTGCTCTCGTTTCGGCATCAAGGCCTTCGTAGGCAAGCCATTTTTCAAAGCTCTGACGAGCATTGTTCTGCTCCATTTTGTGGTTTCACTCCGTAGAAAGTTATTTGAAAAATAATGGGGTTAAATTTCAATGTGAAGCATCATTCACATTTTTACTCGCCGAGCATCTCCTTGAGTGCGCGTGCAAGCTGGTCGGGGCAAGAGGTATTTCTCATACCGCAACGAATGCCGGAGAGGCGCTTGATCGCATCCTCTGCGGTCATACCGATAACGAGCGCGGCAACGCCCTGAGTGTTACCGTGGCAACCGCCGGTGTAGCGGCAAGCAGTGATTACGTTGTTGTCATCAAGCTCGATGTCTATCTGTCTGGAGCAAACTCCGTTTGTCTGATAAGTCTTAGTCATATTATCCTCCAAGCCTTTGGCTTATATTTATTTTTCTGTAATTTTGCTCAGTATATCGTAGCTGTCCGCAAGGAAAGCCTCAAGCGCCTTTGCATCGGGTCTTCTCTGCGAGAGCGCCGCAAGCGCGTAAAGCTGACGCGCGATAAGCTTATCCGTCTCGTCATATTCCGCCTTATCCGCAAGACGTGCGGCAAGGGGGCTGGAGAGGTTGAGGCAGAGCGTTTCCTCGGTAAAGGACGGTCTCTCCTCGCCGCCGTTGATGGTCGCATACATCTTCATCATATCGTCCATTCTGCGGCTGTCCTCGGAGACGTTGAGAATGGCGGGAACGGATGCATCGACGAGCGTTTCAAGGGAAAGCTTCAGCTTGTCGCTGCCGCTTGCCTCCTTAAAGAGAGCGGAAAGCGCATCGCTTACTTCCCTCTTTTCGCCCTCGGTCTTCAGCGCACCCGCAACGTCCGCATCCACACGAACAAACTTGACGCCGCTGCGCTTATTTTCAAGCATCTGGATATACTGTGTATCCACGAAGCGGTCAAGAAGCGCAACCTCAATTCCCTGCTTACGGTAAAGGGAGATGTACTGCGCCTGGATCTGCTCATCACCCGCATAGTATACGGTGTTTTCGTGCTTTTCCTTGCCGGTTTCAAGGTACTCGTCAAGGGTTTTGAAGCCGCCTCCGCAGATGGGAAGCAGCATTGCGGACTCAGCGCGGTCGAAGAACTTCGGATCGCACATACAGCTGTATTCCGCAAAGGTCTTAATGTCCTGCCAGATGGTCTCGTATCTTTCACGCTGGTTTTCCATCATGAAAACGAGCTTATCCGCAACCTTTTTGGTAATATGAGCCGCAATTTTCTTTACGTAGGTGTTATTCTGCAGGTAGGAGCGGCTTACGTTAAGCGGAAGCTCGGGGCAATCGAGCACGCCGCGAAGCATCAAGAGATGCTCCGGAATTACCTCGCGGATGTTATCGGCTACGAACATCTGATTATAGTATAGCTTGATCTGTCCCTCGGTGTTCTCAAACTCGTTTTCCCTGCGCGGGAAAAAGAGAATTCCGCGGAAGTTAAGCGGGTAATCCGCATTGATGTGGACGGTGAGAAGCGGCTCACGCCAATCGTTAAAGACCTTGCGATAGAACTCCTTATACTCCTCGTCGGTGCACTCGGAGGGGCTCTTCTGCCACAAGGGTGCGGTATCGTTTATGGGAGTCTTGCACTCGCACTCATGCCCATCGCCGTGGTCGTGACCGCAATCGCACTCACCCTCGTGGTGATGATGCTCGCACTCGCAACCGCCCTCAAAATATACGGGAACGGGAAGGAAGGAGCAGTATTTTGCGAGAATAGCGCGGAGAGCGTTCTTATCAAGGTATTCCTTACCCTCCTCACCGATGTGCATAACGATCTCGGTGCCGCGCTCTTCCCTATCGCCCTCGCTCATCTCATAGCTGCCGTTAGAGTCGCACACCCAGTAAACGGCGGGGGCATCCTTATAGGACTTTGTGAAGACCTCGACCTTATCCGCAACCATAAACGCGCTGTAAAAGCCGAGACCGAAATGGCCGATGATGCCGTTCTTGCCGTCGCTTTCTCCCTCATACTCCTTGATAAAATCAAGAGCACCGGAAAGAGCGATGGAGCATATGTATTTTTCGACCTCATCGGCTGTCATACCGATACCGTTATCGGTTACGGTGATGGTGTTAAGCTCGGTATCAAGCTCTACCCTTACGGAGAGGTCGGAAACGGAAATATCACGCACCTCACCGAGGGAAACGAGCCTTTTGAGCTTGGTTTCCGCATCCACGGCATTGGATACGATCTCACGGAGAAAGATCTCCTTATCCGAATAAAGCCACTTTTTAATTATAGGGAAAATATGCTCCGCCTCTACGGAGATACCGCCCCTCTTATTGTTTTCAGACAAATCATTACCTTCTTTCTATGTGAAGCGTTTTTCACATTTCGAAAAACGCATGCCGCGCGGACACGATACAATTATCGCATCATAGCGTACCCTATATTATATAACAAATCTGTCGATTTTTCAATAGAATATGCGATTTTTATCACAAAAAAGTACGGAATTTGTCGGTTTCAATTACAAGCAAAACAGAAGAGAATGCGAGCCTTATTATCCTCGAGGAGACACAGCATCCGAAGGATCTAAGGCTCGCAGTTTATGGGAGCATCACTTCCCTTCCGTCAGGCAAAGAACTTATGACCGCCAATCGTGAACAGATATTCCCTATTTTCCTCGATCCAAGCGGCATAAACGTACCTTGGAGCGTAGAAAAACAGCGCATCCTCACTCACGGTATACCCCTCAAGGCAAATTTTCGCGGCAATTACCGAAATTTCATACGGCTCGGCATATATACCGGAGGTATATGCAGGCGTGAACTGTATGCCGTATCGCCTATCGAAAATCACGTCATAGACCGTATTTGGCGCAGATTCGTCATTTACTCTGTTCAAAACGACGTTTCCGACGGCAATTTGACCGATAAGCGGCTCCGTACCGCCCGCCTCGCAGCTGATTATACGCGACAACCAATACAAATCGTTGCGATCATAAAAGCTGTCACCGCTTTCGATCGGTTCACCTTCATTAATTACGTGGACGCTCAAGCTTTCTGCATTCCAGATGAGCGAAAAACCAAAAGCCTTGCAAATACTGCGCGCGGGAACGTAGAGACGGCCGTTTTCAACGAAATTATCACGTCCGCTGTATATTACGCGCCCGTTGGCAATTATATAAGGCGCGCCAACAGTAGCCGAAACGGTTAAATTTGGACAAATTACGCGTGCAGTAGCTGTTTTTGCATCCCAATCCACATTAATTGCGCCGTTTTCATCAGAAAATGAGCGAATATGGAAATATGTCGTATCATCCACAAGCTTGCCGTAGCCAACAGATCGAGACGTGCCGTATTCAAATGAAACCGGAACGTCAAGCTCTTCGGTGGCGCTTACCTCGGCAAACTCCATATTTACTGCACAAAGCATAGCAACGCACGCAAAAACTAAAGTTTTGAACATTAATTTGAACATTTTTGTTCAACCTCCTTCCAATCTGCAGGATTTTTACCCAAATATCGCTGATTTATTCAGTTAAATGCAGATTTGCTATGATTTTACCGCAAAAATATGAATTATCGTAAAACTGTGTGTTAAATTTACTTTAACGCGCTTACCAAAGCTTGGATTTGAATGTTTCACGTGAAACATTCCGAAAAATAGGGAGGGAAGCACTGTTTCACGTGAAACATTCACAGCAAATTCAGAAGTCAAAGAATTGTTTCACGTGATACACAGAATATTCACAAACAAACTGTATAATAGCAGGGAATTAAGTTGACAAGCGTTATATTATAATGTATAATGATTCTATATCTAAAAAGGTCTTTAAAAGGGAAGTAATATGGCCAAAATAATTGCATTTGCCAACCAAAAGGGCGGCGTAGGCAAAACTACAAGCGCTGTCAACATTACGGCCTCTTTGGGTATTCTCGGCAAAAAGGTGCTTATTTGCGACCTTGACCCGCAGGGAAATGCCACAAGCGGCTTTGGAATCAACAAAAAGAACATTAAAAACTCCTCTTATGAGGTTCTAATAGGCTTTGCACCCGCAGAATCCGCCGTTTTGAAGACGGAATTCGAGAATATTTGGATAATTCCTTCAAATATCAACCTCGCAGGTGCTGAATTTGACCTATACGAGATGGAAAATCGGGAATATCGCCTCAAAAACGCGATAGAATCCATCAAGGACGATTATGACTACATAGTTATCGACTGTCCTCCGTCACTCGGTATGCTTACGGTAAACGCTCTCGCGTGTGCCGACGGCGTAATTATCCCCATGCAGTGCGAATATTATGCGCTCGAGGGTCTTGGAATGCTGATGAATACCACCTCCAAGATCAAAAAGCTCTATAATCCCGCACTTGAGATAACGGGAATCGTGCTTACGATGTTCAGCGGCCGTCTCGTTCTCACCATGCAGGTTGTAAACGAGCTGAAGCGCTTCTATGCGGATAAGCTTTTTGCAACTCCCATTTCGCGCAACGTAAAGCTTTCCGAGGCTCCCGGCTTCGGTATGCCCGTATATTACCACGATAAATATTGCAAGGGCGCAAGGGAATATATGGACGTTGCAAAGGAGCTTGCAACAAGAATCTGACGCAAATACGCCTATATATTATATAAAGGAAGATAATTGCGCAGATAAACGCGATTTTTGCGTTGAAAAAGCGATATGCAACCCACGATATAGACGTGCAAAGCACGTCTGCGATATGTGTTTTGTAATACAAAACACGAGAAATGAGTAGGGGAGGGGCTTGCTCCTCCCGAAAGCGACGGACGAGCAATGCTCGCCCCTACATACCGAGGAAGGTTTTTGTAGGGGCGGATACTATCCGCCCGCGATATTCCGCGTTAAACGCGGAGCGATATGCAAAATGCGCGATATAGACGCGCATTGCGCGTCTGCGATATGTGTTTTGTAATACAAAACACGAGAAATACATAAAGGAGGAACGATATGGCTAAAAAAGCAGGACTCGGAAAGGGTCTGGACAGTATTCTGTTCGATAATTTTACCGATACTAACAGCGGCGTAACCGCCGTTGCGATATCCCGCCTTGAAGCGAGAGCCGAGCAGCCCCGTAAGGACTTTGAGCCCGAGGCACTCGAGGCACTTGCGGCATCAATAAAGCTGCACGGAGTGCTTCAGCCCCTCGTAGTCAGGGAAGTGGGCGGCGGTTTTTACCAGATAATCGCCGGTGAGAGACGTTACCGCGCCGCAAAGCTTGCAGGACTTACCGAAGTACCCGTTGTAACGATAGTTGCGGACGACGTGACCACGGCACAGCTTGCAATAGTCGAGAACGTACAGCGTGAGGATCTGAATGCCGCAGAAGAGGCATTCGCGTACCGCGAGCTCAGCACCGTCTGGAATATGACACAGGAGGAGATAGCGGAGAAGATAGGCAAGAGCCGCAGTGCTGTTGCCAATGCCATCCGCCTCACCGAGCTTCCCGAAAACATAATGGAAATGCTCCGTAGCGGAGCGCTTTCAGCCGGTCATTGCCGTGCATTGCTTGCCCTTGACGATAGGGAAGTGCAAACAATGATCGCAGAAGCGGCAAAGGACGGCGGTATGTCCGTTCGCGATGTCGAAAAAGCGGTTAAAAAGGCGCTTGAAGCACCCGATGAGGTGGAAATCGAGCCCTCAACCGAAATAAACTACGCAAAAGAGCTTGAAAACAAGGTTCGCCGCACCCTCGGACGCAAGGTAAAAATAAACGTCAAGGGCAAGGAAAAGAACATCAAGATCTATTTTGAGGATAACGAGGATCTCGACGAGCTTCTCACTCTCCTCGGCGGCGGCAGACCCATTAATCTTTAAACAAAATTTCCATATTTTACCATTTTTGAAGAGGATAATAAGATGATCGACATTAAATTTCTTAAAGAGAACCCCGAGCTTGTAAAGGAAAATATCAGAAAGAAGTTCCAGGACAGAAAGCTTCCCCTCGTTGACGAGGTAATTGCGCTTGACGCAGAGAAGAGAGAAGCAGAGACCAAGGGCAACACCCTCCGTGCCGAGAAGAACCGTGCCTCCAAGGAGATCGGTATGTACATGGCAAAGGGCATGAAGGAGGAGGCTGAGAAGGCTAAGGCTGCCGTTCAGGAGGCTACCAAGGGTCTTACCGAGCTTGAGGCACGCACCGCAGAGCTTGAAGAGAAGATCAAGACCATCATGATGACCATCCCGAACATCATTGATGACAGCGTTCCCGTAGGTAAGGACGATAGCGAGAACGTTGAGGTTGAGCGCTTCGGCGAGCCCGTTGTTCCCAACTTTGAGATTCCTTATCACACCGAGATCATGGAGCGCTTCCTCGGCATCGACCTTGATGCGGCCCGTCGCGTTGCAGGAAACGGCTTCTACTACCTTATGGGCGATATTGCACGTCTTCACAGCGCGATCCTTTCCTATGCGCGTGATTTTATGATCGGACGCGGCTTTACCTACTGCGTTCCCCCCTTTATGATCCGCTCCGACGTTGTAACCGGCGTTATGAGCTTTGACGAGATGAGCGCAATGATGTACAAGATCGAGGGCGAGGATCTCTTCCTCATCGGTACCTCCGAGCACTCTATGATCGGTAAATTCATCGATCAGCTCATCGACGAGAAGGAGCTTCCTTACACTCTTACCAGCTACAGCCCCTGCTTCCGTAAGGAGAAGGGCGCACACGGTATAGAGGAGAGAGGCGTTTACCGTATCCATCAGTTCGAGAAGCAGGAAATGATCGTTATCTGCAAGCCCGAGGACAGCAAGGCGTGGTTCGACAAGCTCTGGCAGAACACCGTTGACTTCTTCCGTACTCTCGATATCCCCGTTCGCACCCTCGAGTGCTGCTCCGGCGACCTTGCCGATCTGAAGGTTAAGAGCGTTGACGTAGAGGCTTGGTCCCCCCGTCAGAAGAAGTACTTTGAGGTAGGAAGCTGCTCCAACCTCGGTGACGCACAGGCACGCAGACTTAAGATCCGCGTAAACGGTGAGAACGGCAAGTACTTCGCACACACCCTCAACAACACCGTTGTTGCTCCCCCCCGTATGCTCATCGCATTCCTTGAAAACAATCTTACCGAGGACTTCACCGTTAAGATCCCCGAGGCGCTTCGTCCCTATATGGGCGGTATAGATACCATCTATCCTAAAAACTGATCCTCAAAGGAGGCAATATGGAACTCTGGAAGCTGATAGTATCTTATTACAGCGACCTGCAATTTTACAATTTAAGCTCTGAAAATACGATAAGTCTGCTTTACTTCGTTGCCGCAATGGGTATTGGCGGTATATGGGCGATAATCGCCGCCTTTATAACCAAAAGGCGCACGGGCAGGATCGTTGACCCTCTCCTAAAGAGGCAAGCGATCGACCCCGCCACCGCAATCAGCCCCGCGGACGGAGGCTTTGCACGTCAGGATCTCCTGCTTATGCTCAAGCGCGGCTCCATGCTTCGCAAAACCGTGGAGGCGACCGAGCCGGAGGGAGATGCGGAGGAGAGCGCGGCAACAAAGAAGGGAATTGCCGATTGCCTTTCCCGTATGCGCTTCTACATCCCCGAAAACAGACGCGACCTTGCAAAAAGACGCTATTCCGCGCAGGATGCAAGCATCGTTTCGCTTATCGTATCAATAGTCATCATACTTACCCTTACGGTGGCGGTGTATTTCTTCCTTCCCGTAATACTTCGTATGGTGGATAACTTCATAACGATGACAGGAGGCAACTGATGAATCAAGGTCTTATCGATCAAAACCTTCAAACAGAATTTATGCCCCCTCAGGCACCCCACAGAAGGCGCGTAAGCACGGCAAAGCGCGTAATGATCGCCTGCGTTTGTGCGGTTCTTGTGTTCTGTGCCGTTATTGGCGGTCTCTACTTCTGCGGCTGGAGATACCAAAGCATTGAGATAGAGAACGGCGTTACCGTAAAATTCCTCGGCGTTATCAAGGACGATAAGCCGATAAAGGGGCAGATCGTCTACTCCACCGGCCTTACCGGTGTGCTTGACGAGGAGACGGGAATCATCAAGTATAACGACGGAAGCAGATACTACGGCGAGCTTGGTGAGGATTTCCGCAAAAACGGCAAGGGCAAGCTTACCTTTGCCTCCGGTAATATTTACGACGGCGAATTCAGAAGCGACTCTATGACGGGAACAGCCTCCCTTACATACGCAAACGGCGATAAATACGTCGGCAGCTTTGTGGACGGCAAGAAAACCGGCGAGGGCACGTACACCTGGGCAGACGGCTCCGTTTATACGGGCGGTCTCAAGGATGATATGCGCCACGGCAAAGGTAGCTATACGGATGCCGACGGCTCCGGCTACGTGGGCGACTACGTTATGGGCATCAAGGAAGGCAGCGGAACCTACACGTGGGCAGACGGCAACAAGTACGTAGGCGAGTTTAAAAACGATATGCGCCACGGCAAGGGCGTATATGAGTGGAAAAACGGCGATAAGTACGAGGGCGACTTCTTTGAAAACAATATAACGGGCTACGGCACGTTTACCTATTCCTACGGCAGAACCTATACCGGCGAATTCAAGAACGGTATTATGGTTTATCCCGAATAAACCCGTAGGGGCGATTCACGAATCGCCCGTAAATAAGAGATAAAAGAGAATAGATAATAGATAAAAGAAAATGAAGAAAACCGCGCCGCTTGTCATTCTTGAGCGTAGAGCCTGTAGATCCTTCGGTCGCTCTGCTCCCTCAAGGATGACAAAGGCTCGCAGCGAAGAATCTGCGGCGGTCGGTTTTCAACCTCAATTATTCATTATTCATTCTTCATTATTCATTAATTTTTGGAAGGCATAAAAAATGGTAAAAATCGAGCATCTTGTGAAAAGCTACGGTCAGAACTTTGCTCTGGATGACGTAAGCTTTACAGTGGAAAAGGGAGAGGTTGTCGGTCTTCTCGGCCCTAACGGCGCGGGCAAGTCCACCACCATGAACATCCTTACGGGCTTCCTTTCCTCCAACTCCGGTACCGCTGAGATCAACGGTATCGACATTCTGGAGCATCCCCAGGAGGCGAAAAAGCTTGTCGGCTATCTGCCGGAGCAGCCCCCGCTTTACCTCGAAATGACCGTTGAAGAGTATCTCAACTTCGTATATGACCTCAAAAAGTGCACTCTCAACCGCAAAAAGCACCTCCGCGAGATTTGCGAGGTAGTGCGCATCACCGACGTTTACAAGCGTCTCATCAAAAACCTCTCCAAGGGTTATCGCCAGCGTGTCGGCATTGCGCAGGCACTCATCGGCAACCCCGAGGTTATTATCTTTGACGAGCCGACAGTCGGCGTTGACCCCAAGCAGGTTATCGAGATCCGTAACCTCATCCGTACCCTCGGCAAGGAGCATACCGTTATCGTCAGCACCCACATCCTCTCCGAGGTTCAGGCAACCTGCAACCGCATCATCATCATCAACCGCGGTAAGATAATTGCAAACGAAAAGACCGAGGATATCACCCGTACCCTTGAGGACGTACGCCGCTTTAAGGTTAAGATCGCAGGTCCTCAGGCACAGGTGCTTGAGCTGCTTCGTTCCCGCAACGGTATTACCTACGTTGAGGCACTTCCCGAAAGAGAGGGCGATGCTTACGCATTCCTTTGCGAGAGCGCACCCAACACCGATATGCGCAAGAGCATCTTCTATGCACTTGCGGAGAAGGGCTGGCCCATTATGGGTCTCGAGCCTATCGGTATGAGCCTTGAGGACGTGTTCATCAAGCTCATCGACAAAAAAGCGGAGTCCGCAAAGCGGATCTCCAGAGCTTAAGGGAGGTAGCCACTAATGCTTGCTATTTATAAGCGCGAGCTTCGCGCATACTTTGTAACACCCATCGGCTACGTTTGCCTTGCAATTTTCCTTGCGGCTTCGGGCTTTCTGTTCTCGCTGATGACTCTCCAGTCCGCGACAACGGATATGGGATCTTATTTCCTGTTCTCTCTGTTCATTCTCATCATCGTTTGCTCTCTGCTCACCATGCGCCTCTTTGCGGAAGAAAAGAAGATGCGTACCGAGCAGCTGCTTATGACAGCGCCCATATCCATCACGGGTATGGTAAGCGCAAAGTTCTTTGCGGCCGAGACCGTTTTCGGCGCAGGACTTCTCCTTTCCGCACTCAACGTTATTCCGCTTTATCTGTATGCAGAGCCCTATACCGCGCAGATCGTGGGTAACTACGTTGCGTTCTTCCTTGTCGGAAGCTGCTTCGTTGCAATCGGAATCTTTATGTCCTCTCTGACGGAAAATCAGCTTGCGGCGGCTGTTGCCACCATGGGCGTGCTGTTCTTCCTTCTCATTATGAGCTTCGCAAACAGCTACATCGATCTTTATGTGTTCCGTTACGTTATAGATTGGCTTTCCATCTATGCACGTTACCAGAACTTCACCGCAGGCATATTCGATTACAATGCACTGCTTTATTATGCGTCCATCTGCTTCGTATTCCTCTTCCTTACCGTAAGAGTATACGAAAAGAGAAGATGGGCGTAAAAATAGGAGGCTGCGCCTCCTACGATATGTTTGCTTCGCAAACGCGATATGCACAATGAGTGCGCGATATAACCGCGTATAACGCGGTTGCGATATGTAACCGCAAGCGGTTACGCG
>JAFOAB010000263.1 GCA_017382555.1 Clostridia bacterium | reverse complement strand
GTTTGCCGCAACCCTTGGGACAGAAAATTCGAGGACGGATACCGCTACCGCAAGGTCATCACCGAATATTATCGCTTTCCGAGCGAGGATTTCTGCGAGGTTAACACCACGGGCTTTGAACCCTACCGTACACGTTCGATAGTAAACGCCGAGGGGGAGCGCGCGGTATTTCCGCCTTGCCCCATCAAAATATGGCAAGGTGCGGATGACAAGACCGTCGATCCCATTCTCACGCGCGAATACTACGATTCCATTCGCCGTGCGGGATGTTACGCCGAGCTTCACATCCTTGACGGAGTAGCCCACAAGGTTGTGGACACAATGAAAAAAGAGTTGCTTTTGTGGTTTGAAAGATTCATTTAACCAAATAAGGACGCCGACTGCTAAAAAAGTCGGCGTCTTTGTTTTCAAAATGTTACTTGGGTATTGCAAAGGGACGGCAAAAGTGTTATAATATGCTTAAATATATATTACTAACATCAAAAGGTTTCAAATGAAAAATAAGATAAAATTATATTTGTGCTGCTTGTTCTTGCTGCTCTTGCCCGTTTGCGGCGCTTGCAACAGCCAAATCGAGCCTGAAATCACTACCGAAGCAATCACTGAAGGAGAAGAAACCGTGAATATCAATCCCGAAGACAACTACGAGGGCACACTTAAAATTGAAGAAAGTGCGGACGGCAAGACCGCGACCATCTCGTATATGCTGAACGGTAAAGAGGTATCTTACTCCGTTCCGAATAATGCAAACTACAAGTCGGGCGGATTCGCCGCAACCGATGATGTCGGGCGCACGCTTCCCACATCGCTCACCACGGGAATATACGGTTCAACCGGTGAGAAATACGTTGGTATTTTCTACTTCCTGTGGCACGGCGAGCACGGCGACAACGGTATTTTCGATCTGCAAAAAATTATGGACAAATACGGCGACCTTGCCAAAGATGCAAACGCCAAAGATCCCGAAACGGGTAAAAGGATTTACGGCAACGTCGGAGATATGCATTGGTTTGCCGAGCCGCTTTACGGATATTATTACGCAAACGATTCATGGGTCATCCGCAAGCATATGGAGCTGCTTTCAAACGCAAACGTGGACTTTCTTTACTTTGACGTCACGAACGGATATATCTACAAAGACAATACGCTAAAGGTAATGAAGACCTGTCACGAGCTGAATGAGCAAGGATACGATGCACCGCAGGTGGTGTTCTACACCAATTCCAACTCAAAGGGCGTTATGAAACAGCTTTACGACGAGATCTATTCAAAAGATCTCTACCCTGACACTTGGTTTTACGTTGACGGCAAGCCCTGCATCATCGGTGTTGAGGAAGGCAATATAAACGGCTTCTTCACCGTCAAAGCAGCGCAATGGCCAAACGAGGGCTACAAGCAGAACGGTTGGCCTTGGATGGATTTCGAATGGCCGCAAAGGATCTTCAGCGATAAAAACGGCAATCCGAGTGCTATCAGCGTTTCAATCGCACAGCACAACCGCTCCGTCACATTTTCCGATTCCTCGCTTTACGGATACGCATACAACCGCGGCAGAAGCTTCAACGGTGTAAAAGATGACAACGTATCAATGGAGGCTTACCGTGCCGCATTTGATGCCGATAATTCGATAACAGCACTCGGTCTGAACTTCCAGGCTCAGTGGGACCGCGCGATATCATCGGGCGTTC
>JAFOAB010000262.1 GCA_017382555.1 Clostridia bacterium | reverse complement strand
GGCGCCGGTGATAATGCGAATATGCCCACCGTAACCGTTGAGGCTTCCGCTTTCTCCGCTGAGGGAACCGCTTCCGTTGCTGATCTTCTCGTTCTCGGTGCAATGGCGCCCTCCAAGGGTGAGGCAAAGCGCCTTATCCAGCAGGGCGGTATCTTCTGCGGCGATAACAAGATCGAGCGCTTTGATGCTGTTCTTACCGCTGATCAGCTTAAGGAGGGTATCGTAATCAGAAAGGGTAAGAAGACCTTTAAAAAATTCATTCTCGGTTGAGGTAATATGATAAATATCCCCGAAGCCTTTATCGGCAGGATTTTGGAAAAGTATCCCGACTGTATAATTGATAAGGATCACAGCCTTGCCGCCCATACGACTATGCGTGTCGGCGGTAAGGCGGCTCTCGCGCTGTTTCCCGCATCATCGGAGGCGCTTTGCTACGCTATTTCGCTTTGTACCGAATACGGCCTCAGATTTGCCGTTCTTGGGCACGGCTCTAACGTAATTTGCTCTGATGACGGGTACAACGGAGTTGTGATAAGAACGGAGAAAATAAATTCCATACGCGTTGATGGTGATTGCATTTACGCGGAATGCGGTGCTTCCCTTAATGCGCTTGCGCGTCACGCGAGGGATGAAGCCCTTACCGGGGCGGAGTTTATGTACGGTATTCCCGGCTCTGTCGGCGGTGCTTGCTATATGAACGCAGGAGCGTACGGAGGGCAAATAAGCGATATTTGCGTGTCAGTTACGGCATTTGATGCTACTCTTAACAAGGTACTTGAATATTCCGCAGAGGAATGCGATTACGGATATCGCGAAAGCGTATTCCATAAAAATGATGCGCTTACTGTGCTTTCCGTAAGTATAAAGCTTCAAAAGGGAAATGCCGACGAAATTACCGCAAAAATGGAAGAGCTGATGAATGCAAGGAGATCCAAGCAACCGCTCGAATATCCGAGTGCGGGCAGCTTCTTCAAGCGCTGTGAGGGGCATTTCACCGCGCAGCTGATAGATGAGAGCGGACTAAAGGGGCTTACCGTAGGCGGAGCTCAAATTTCCGAAAAGCACGCGGGCTTCTTGATTAACAGAGGGAACGCAACCTGCACCGATATTATAGAGCTTTCCGATATGGTTAAATCTATTATAAAGGAAAGATACGGACTTGATATCGAAAGAGAGGTCGAGTATCTTGAGTAGCGCACCTACGTGGAACGACCGCATAAAAGCGGAAATGTCCGCCGTTGAAATCAAAAAGCAATGCTGTAGACGTGCGCTTACGTTTGGCCTGATGTTTTGCGCGAAGCGCACCGATAACGGTGACGTAATTCTTGCAGCCCCGGAGGCGGCAACAGAGCTTGCGCAAAGGCTTATTAAGGAGCAGTTTACGCGCGAGCCGTCCGTCATCGGCTCCTCGCGCGGCAGAATGCTTTTAAGCTTCAACTCACGCGCCGCACGTATAATGCTGGAGAAGCAGGGAGATTATGCAGAATACGTAAAGTGTTCGGAATGCGCAACCCACGTTATGCGCGGTATCTTCATCGCCGTTGGCAGTATGAACTCCCCGGAAAAGGAGTGTTATCTGCAGATTACTCCCGCGGATATGCATGCCGCATTTGCCGCGAAGGAGCTTGGTGAGGCGTGCGGAATACAGTTTTTCACAGGTGAAAGACGTGGTAAGACATATTTGTACGCAAAAAAGCGCGAGGTTATCGAGCAGCTGCTCGGTGAGCTTGGTGCCAATGCGGCATATTTTGATTTTATCAACGCAGGTATCGGCAAGCAGACAAGAGGAGATGCTAACAGAGCATCCAACTGCATTACAAGTAACATATCCAAATCTGTTGCGGCGGCAAAGCATATAACCGAGCTTATTCGTCATGCTATTGAAGCGGACAGATTGTCCGTTCTCCCGCCCGAGCTGAATGAGACTGCAAGATTACGCGCCGCATATCCGGACAGCTCGCTTGCCGCACTTGCCGCAATGCATATACCACCTGTTTCAAAATCGGGACTTTACCACAGACTTGAAAAGATTGCCGAGATATTAGAGGAAGACAGAAAAAAACACCCATAAAAGAGGAAAGGAGCCGTTATGCACGATTTCGTACATTTACATCTACACAGCGAGTACAGCCTGCTTGACGGCGCCTGCCGCATAAAGGACATCCCTCGTCGCGCAAAGGAGCTTGGACAAAGCGCCTGCGCTATAACCGATCACGGTGCGCTTTTCGGGGCCGTGGAATTTTACCGCGCCTGCAAGGCGGAGGGTATAAAGCCGATCATCGGTTGTGAGGTCTACGTTGCGCCGAGGTCTCGCCTTACCAAGGAGGGCAGGGCAGATCTGTCCGGCAATCACCTTGTTCTTCTCTGCAAAAATGCAGAGGGCTATAAAAATCTTTGCCGTATAGTCAGCAATGCTTATACGGAGGGCTTTTACTCCAAGCCGCGCACAGACCTTGAGATGCTCAAAAAATACAGCAGAGGTCTCATTGCCCTTTCCGCTTGTCTTGCAGGATATATTCCACAGCAAATAAGCGCGGGTAATTTTGCGGAGGCAGAGGAATATGCCCGCTTAATGCGCGATATTTTTGGCCCCGACAGCTTTTATCTTGAGCTTCAGGATCACAGAATCGAGGAGCAGGCTGCAGTAAATTCTGCCCTTGCAGATATTTCGGACAAGACGGGAATTCCGCTTGTCTGTACCAATGACGTCCATTATCTTGAAAAGAAGGATGCATATACCCAAGCTATCCTTACCTGTATACAAACGGGTAATGAGATCAGTGACGGCAGACCTCTCGGATTTGAGACTGACGAATTTTATTTTAAAAGCGGAGACGAGATGCACCGTCTTTTCTCCGGCTATAAAAATGCTTTGGAGAACACCGTCAAAATTGCCGATGCTTGTAATTTTGATTTTGAGTTCGGTGATCTGAAGCTTCCTACCTTTGACACTAACGGTGTACCTCCCGCTACCAAGCTCCGCCATTATGCGGAAAACGGCTTGAAGAAGAGGGAGGCCGCCAACCATATAGATTATACACGCCACTCGCGCGATGAGTATCTTGCACGTATTGAGCATGAGCTTTCGATTATCGAAAGCATGGGCTTTTGCGAATATTTCCTCATCGTGCGTGATTTCGTCGTTTGGGCGAAGGTGAACGGTATTCCCGTCGGCCCCGGCAGAGGCTCGGGCGCGGGTAGCCTTGTTTCCTACCTTATCGGCATAACCGACGTTGATCCGCTTGTTTACAGCCTTCTCTTTGAGCGTTTTTTGAATCCCGAGCGTGTTACAATGCCCGATTTTGACATTGATATATGTCAGATAAGACGTGAAGAGGTAATAAGGTACGTTACCGAAAAATACGGCGCGGACCACGTCTCGCAGATTATTGCGTTTGATACGCTTGCGGCAAGAGGTGCCATTAGGGACGTCGGACGAGCGCTTGGCATTTCCTATGCCGAATGCGATGCCGTAGCAAAGGCAGTACCGAGAGGCTATAACGCTACCATTGCCGATGCGATGGAAACTGCTGATTTCGCGGCGCTTTATAATTCCTCCCCTCAAATTAAGCAGCTTATTGATATTGCATCTGCTCTTGAGGGGATGCCGAGGCATTCATCAACCCACGCTGCGGGTGTTGTGATTACCGATAAGCCCCTTACGGATTATATTCCGATCGCTAAAAACGGAGATACGACCGTAACTCAATATGAGATGACGACGGTTGAAGCGCTCGGACTTGTTAAGATAGACTTCCTCGGTTTAAGGTACGTAACCATTATGGATACCGCCGAAAAGCTTATTAAGGCCGAATATCCGGAGTTTGATCTTGCTTCCGTTCCGTTTGACGATAAAAAGACGTATAAGCTTATATCCGCGGGCAGAACCGCCGGTGTATTCCAGCTTGAATCTGCGGGAATGCGTCAGGTTTTGATGCGCCTACAGCCCGATAGCATTGATGACGTTATAGCGTCCATTGCGCTGTATAGACCGGGGCCTATGGAGTCTATTCCGCGTTACGTGGAGTTCAGACATAATCCCGAAAAAATCAGCTATACCGTACCAAAGCTTAAGGATATAATCGGCGTAACACACGGCTGTATTGTCTATCAAGAGCAGGTTATGCAGATTTTTCGCGAGCTTGCGGGATATACGTACGGACAAGCGGATATTGTGCGCCGTGCAATGGCTAAAAAGAAGCTTGACGTTATGGAGGCTGAGGGCGAGAAATTCGTCCGTGAAGCTGAAAAACGCGGCATTCCTGCCGATAAAGCCAAGACGATATACAGCGAGATGGCTAATTTCGCAAAGTACGCCTTCAACAAGAGCCATGCAGCTGCGTATGCCGTAATTTCCTATAGAACCGCATATTTAAAGACGCATTATACTCGCTTCTATATGGCGGCGCTTCTTTCCTCGGTGCTTGGTGATTTTGCATCCACGGCCGCTTATATTGCCGAATGCGGCAAGTACGGAATAAAGACACTTGCACCCGATATAAACGAGAGTGGAGTAGCCTTTACCGTAAGCGGTGAAAACATCCGCTTCGGTCTTCTCGCCGTGAAGGGAATAGGCGAGCAATTTGCACGTAACGTAATTATTGAACGCAAAAAGAAGCCGTTTGCATCCTTTGCCGATTTTATTTCCCGTATGTCCGAATTCGGGCTTAATAAAAAGCAGCTCGAAATGCTCATTAAATGCGGTGCGTTTGATTCGCTCGGCGTATTCAGAAGCAGACTTCTTGCAACCTATGAGCATCAGCTCGATATGCAAAATGATAAGATGCGCCGTAATATTTCCGGTCAGCTCGATCTTTTCAGTACGGTCGAGGATATGGATGAAAGCGGATTTGAATACCCCGAAATCCCTGAATTTTCGATGAACGAGCGTCTCGCTATGGAAAAGGAAAGTGCGGGAATGTATTTTTCCGGCCATATGCTTGACGGGTATTCCGATGCCGTTTCCCAAATCCCGCATACCGAGATTACCGATCTTGTCTCCGAAAAGGAGGAAGGCGACAGCGGTGACGGCAGCGATGTTACGGTTGTCGGTATCATAAGTAAAATCACAAAAAAGACCACAAAAAAGGGAGATGCAATGGCATTTATCTCACTTGAGGATAGATTTGCCGAAATTGAGATACTGCTTTTTTCGAAGGTTTTTGCCAAATACAGCGATCTTGTAGTCGGCGATGCGGCTGTTTCCGTAACGGGAACTCTTTCGCTTCGCGAGGACGAGCCGCCGAAAATCCTTGCGCGCGATCTGTGTATGCTTGAGCGCAACGGTGTGCGCAAAAATCCGGAGCCTACAGCGCCTCGTATGAGCAATATGGGCGGAGCATTCGGCTCTGCCGCCATAATGCAGGCTATGCGTATGGCAAAGGAAAAAAATGAGCAAAATATTGCGAAGACGGTTGTCCGCAGAGAGCCTGAAAAAAGCTCTGCGGCTGAGCCGCAGAGCAGGAAGGTTGATAAGCTTTGTATAAAGGTCAGATCAATAGATTCCGTCGAGGCTAAGAAGGCCGAAAATCTTATCGGCATCTTCTGCGGAGGCATCAGAGTTCTGTTCTTTGATGAAAGCACGAAAAAATACGTTGCTCTCACAAATTACGGTGCCGATGCTTGTCCCGCTCTGATACGCGAGCTTAAGCTGCTTCTCGGTGAGGATAACGTCGTTCTCGTTTATCAGCCCGTGTAATCCTCAATAAGTGAGATAAGCTCACTTACCGTGTATAGCATTATCCCGCTTTCAAGAAACGTTCTGTCGCTTTGCGGTAGGGAATAGGTGTATACGTTAAGCTCCTCTATTACCTTTCCCGTTCTGTAATCGAAGATAGCAACGCGACCGTCCTTTTCTCGCACAACAAAAAGTGCGTCATCAAATATATTATCTTCATTTTCCGCAATGGAATTAACCGCGGCGTATATCTTATCCACCTCGCCGTGGACGGAATTTGTTTTTCCGTATAAAACGAATATAAGCGCAAGTGATAATATAGCAACAACCGTTAATATTACTTCAAGCGTATGCTTTTTCAGAAATTCCTTGAACATTTTAAGCTCCTTTTTTCATCGGTTTTTCATATTATTGGCTTGTATTCACACTTTATTCAAAAATTGGGTATATAATATACTAAAATTCTGTGAAAGGAAATTACCGTGAAGCACACACCGGTCAAATTCAAACCCGCAAAAAGAAGAATAAACTGGGGCGACGAGCTTTTGCACACGCTTGAGATTGCAGGCAAAATTTTGCTTAAAACTCTGACGTGCATTGTAAACGTCGTGCTTACAGTTCTGCTTATCGGTATTCTTACCGGAATTGTCGCGGGTACTGCCTTTGCAGTTTATATTAAAAATCATATCGATCCGCAGATAGACGAAACGTTATTTATGAGCGGTGGTACAAGCCAGACCACAAAGCTTTATTACTATGACTACACGGATCGTACGAATAGAGTAGGCGAGGCTGTTGAGCTTGAGGATCAGCGCCTCTACGGCACCGAGAACAGCCTTTGGGCGCCCCTTGCAGATATCCCGGACCATTTGAAGGACGCCTTTATATCCATCGAGGACAAGCGCTTTGAGGATCATAAGGGAGTTGACTGGATACGTTCGCTCAAGGCGGTTGCTAACTTCTTCCTCGGCTTTGACGATACCACCGGTGGTGGCTCCACCATTACACAGCAGCTTATCAAAAACGTAACCGATTATGATGACGTAACCATTCAGCGTAAGGTTCAGGAAATGCTGATGGCACTGAATCTTGAGAAGGTTAAAACCAAGGACGAGATACTTGAGCTTTATCTTAACATCGTTCCTCTTTCACAGCGCTGTATCGGTGTTCAGGCGGCGGCAAACACCTATTTCTCCAAGGACGTAAGCGAGCTTACCCTTATCGAGTGCTGTGCCATAGCCTCCATTACAAATGCACCCACACGCTATGACCCCGTTCAGCACCCCGAAAACAACGCGTACAGAAGAAATCTGATTCTTGATTTTATGCTTGAGTTCGGATGCATCACCCTTGAGGAGTATTTTTAAAGTCATTTATTGATATTCCTATTGGAATAGTGAATTGATACACCTTAAAATAGTCCTGATTGATTATACTGTATAGTTTCGGATATTCCTTACTCTTATTACAAATAT
>JAFOAB010000261.1 GCA_017382555.1 Clostridia bacterium | reverse complement strand
CGCTATCGGCAGTGAATGGCACTCAAGATCGCGCCTGCACTCCGCAAGAAAGGCAAGCAGGGCCTTACATTTATTGATCCGCGCATTGACGGCGGAATTTTTGGAGAAAGAGTAAAAAAGCGCGGACAGAACGGTTACAGCCGCCCCTACAAGCCTCAGCACACACTCCACCTCCCCTCCGAATATCCTCTTATCTCAAAGCGCGGAGCCTCCGCGCGCTTGCGCGTAAGTCCCACAAGATAAGAAAACGCACCACAGGAAAACGCATCGCGTATTTCCCGCCTTGCAAGCATCTCCTCAAAGCTTCCTGCGTGTGCCGTTGCAATTACAGGCACACCGCACAGCGCCGCCGCGGTGACAACGGGCACATCGTCAGCCGCAAGCTCGTCCACCGCAATTATCTGCGGGGAGAGCGTGCGCAACGCCCATTCCATCCCCTCCGCACGTCCACAGCCGGACACTATATCGGCAAGACAGCATTCGGGGAAAAGCCCGTCGTCTATCTCGCATCTGCAATCAATAACCGCAACGCGCATGGAATGCTCCGTCCCCGAAAGCGCAATGATAAGATCGCGCAGTACTGTAGTCTTGCCGACCGCAGGAGGTGAAAAAACGAGCATCCCACCGGGCTTATCCGTTATTAAGCGCGCAAGCACCTCGCTTTGCCCCTCCGTGTGCTTTGGAATACGGAACACCACGGAATACGGCACCGGCTCACGGCGGAGCTTGCCGTCCGTATATCTTACCGCGGTATTAACGGCAACGCGCATACCCCCCTCAAGCGGAATATACCCCTCCCGCAAATGATGCTCGTACGCGTATGCGCATCCGCCGTACAGCTTATTTGCCACATACTCCATTTCCGTTTTTCTGCACACAAATGCAACGCGCACGTTTGCTCTGTCAACTGAAAGCGAGAGCTGCATATTAAGCCGCAATCGCAGCTCGGTTATCTCCGACTCGCGTATATCACCCTCACGTACCGCCTCCGTTATCGAAAAAAGCGCCCCTTGGGGCAAATATTTATAAGCCGCCGATATTGCGGCAGGCTGTAAGTAGCTTACCGTACCATCACCCCCGGACACTCAAATATATTAGCCCCTTAGGAAATTTATGCATTTTTACGTTAATTTCGCAAATAACTTGCGCTTTTGATGCCGTTATGTTAAAATAGTATGAAATATACTTTGGAGGTAAGCGTGAGCACTCTATTTCCACATCTGCTCGGCAACGGGCATACAAAAAGCAGAATTGCCGCCGATATACGCAGAGGCACGTTTCTTCACGGCTGTGTGCTGGAGGCGCCCAAGGGCACGGAAACGTACCGCATAGCGGTTGAAATAGCCGCGGCAATAGCATGCAAAGAAAAGAAAAATAACGACGCGCCCCTCCCCTGCGGAAGATGCGACAGCTGCGCAAAAATTCTTGCCGATAACTGCATCGACGTTATCACCGTGGAAAAGGAGGATAAGGCAACCATCGGCGTAGCAAAGATCAGAGATCTTATGCCGAACGTCATCCTCTCCCCATCCGAGCTTGATGCGAAGGTATATATAATAAAAGAAGCCGACAAAATGACGGAGGAGGCGCAAAACTCCCTCCTAAAAATTTTGGAGGAGCCCCCCGTACCCGAAACGTATTTTATTCTGTGTGCCGAAAACAGCGAGGCACTGCTTCCGACGGTAATCAGCCGCGCCCCCATCATCAGGCTTAACGCCCCCGAAAGAAACGAGGTATGCGACATTCTGGTACGCGAAACGGGCGTAGGGCGCAGAGAGGCGCTTTGTGCCGCAACGATTGCGGAAAACAGCATTTCCCTTGCAAAGGAAATAATAAACGAAAGCGCGGAGGGCAAGCACAAAAAAGAGCTTTACGAG
Source organism: Clostridia bacterium (assembly GCA_017382555.1). GTDB lineage: Bacteria > Bacillota > Clostridia > Oscillospirales > CAG-272 > RUG12395. Next base: position 4,526 of record JAFOAB010000261.1, on the reverse strand, counting down.
CACGCGCGGACACTCACCCAAATGCTTGCGGAAAAGAAAACGAAGCCCGATTTGATACTCTGCGCAAGTGCCCTGCCGCAGAAAAAAGAGGATACAACGGAAATATTGCGGTTGATTTATGCGGCACTTCGTGATATAATTGCAGTCAAGAGATATAGGGACGCATCTACCGATTTTTACCAAACGGCAGACGAAGCACGCATCCCCGCAAAAAAAATGACCGTACGCAGTGCCATTGCCGTATCGAATGCGGTAAGCGAGGCACTTGCGGCGCTTGAAAAAAATGCAAGCCCGAAAAACGTTATGCTCTCGTTCGTCTTGAGCGCGCATAACTCGGTTTTCGGTTAAGAAAGGAAAGCTATGGATAACGAGCTTGAAAAGATAAACGCACCCGTCGAGGAAACGGAAGCACCCCGCGACCCCGATGCACCCGTGGAGGTTGTGGGACTGAAGTTCCGCCTTACGGGAAAAACATATTTCTTCGACCCCTGCGGAATTCAGGTGGAAAGCGGAAAATTTGCGATAGTTGAAACCGCGCGCGGAGTGGAGATCGGCGAATGCGTTGCCGCAAACCACACCGTAAAGGAGCGCGAGGTGGTTCGTCCCCTTCGCCCCGTTTTGCGTGTTGCGACCGAGGCGGACATTCGCCACGATGCCGAAAACCGCGAAAAGGAAACCAAGGCGTGCGAGATCTGCCGACAGAAGATTGCCGCCCTCGGCCTTGAGATGAGCCTTATTAACGCAGAATACACCTTTGATAACAACAAGCTGCTCTTCTACTTTACCGCAGAGGGCAGAGTTGACTTCCGCGATCTTGTAAAGGAGCTTGCCTCCGTATTCCGCACACGCATCGAGCTTCGCCAGATCGGCATAAGAGACGAGGCAAAGCTTATGGGCGGTCTCGGCGTTTGCGGCAGACCGTTTTGCTGTCACAGCTTCCTTGCCGACTTTGTGCAGGTATCCATCAAGATGGCAAAGGAGCAGAACTTCTCCTTAAACAGCGCAAAGATCAGCGGTGCATGCGGCAGACTTATGTGCTGTCTGCGCTACGAGCACGAAACGTATGACGAGGAAATTAAAAAGACTCCCGCTGTCGGAAGCCTTGTTGAAACGTCAAACGGAAACGGTGTTATTACCGAGATAAATCCCCTTGCCGGCCTTGTAAGAGTTAAGCTTACCGATAAGCCCGAGGCGCCTAAGTATTACCCCCGCGACGAGGTAAAGATGCTTATGACCGCAAAGCAGAGAAAGGCTGAAAACGCCGCACGCAACGGCGGTGCCAAGGTTGAAGAGGAGCCCGAGGAGGAAAACGAGGAGATCATCACCCAAAACGAGGTCACCGTAACCGCCGATCCCTCCAAAAAAAGCGGAGAAAATACCCAAAATCACCACAAAAAGCATTATAAAAAGTTCAAGAAAAAGCCAAAGCAGGGTGAATAAACCGTAATAGCGACGGCAAAATAAAAAAATTCCACGCTATTTTCAAAAAATGCTTGATTTTTCACAAAAATATGATAGAATGATTTACGAAAATATTTTCATGGAGGTATACCACAATGGCATATAAGATTACTGACGATTGCATCGCTTGCGGCGCATGCGCAGGTGAGTGCCCTGTAAACGCTATCTCTGAGGGCGACGGCAAGTACGTTATCGATGCTGATGAGTGCATCGAGTGCGGCGCTTGCGCAGACGTTTGCCCCGTTGGCGCTCCTATAAAGGACGAGTAATTTAACTTAATACCCGAAAAAAGCGGAGCGGCTCGGTAACCCCGAAATGCTTCGCTTTTCGGTTATATGGAGAAAAATGTTCGATTTGGATAATATGAAAAGCGAAACGGTGACAGACCGCGTAAACGACGGTATAGTGCTTACACAGCGCACAAAGGGGCTGAAGTTCGGTACCGATGCCCTGCTGCTTGCCGCCTATATGCCGGAGCAGAAGAAGCCCATAAGAGCCGCCGAGCTTGGCTCGGGTACGGGTATCATATCTCTGCTCGCACTGCAGAGGAAAAAGGCGGAAACCGTTTTTGCCTATGAAATACAGGAAAGCTATGCACAGCTTACCGCCTTTAATGCCGCGCAAAACGGCATGGCGGATAGGCTGAAAGTAATATGCAAAAATATAAAGGATGCATCCCCCGCCGATTGCGGAGGAGAGCTTGACGCGGTATTTTCCAATCCCCCTTATATGGCTCTCGGCGCCGGGCTTCACTGCACCGAAGGTGAAAAGGATATCGCAAGGCGCGAGATATGCGGCACCGCCGCCGATTTTGCCGCCGCCGCATCGCGTCTGCTTAAGTGGGGCGGTACGTTTTACTGTGTATACAGACCGGAGCGTGTTGCAACCCTTATATGCGCTATGAAGGATGCAAGGCTGGAGCCGAAAAAGCTCACCTTTGTTTACGAGCATCCCGAGGCGGAGCCGTGCCTTGTGCTTTGCGCGGCAAGGAAGGGCTCCGGCGAGGGCGTGACCGTAACCCGCCCGCTTTATCTGCGCAAGGATAAGGCAAGCAGTGAATACACGCCCGAAGCACAGGCAATATACGATGGAAAGCCGCTTGAGCTTTAAGAGGTAGCTATGAGAAACGAAGAAAAAAATCCCGTCCTTGGCGGTACCCTATACCTTGTCGGCACACCTATCGGCAATCTTGCCGACATATCCGACAGAGCGCGCAAGGTGCTTTCCGAGGTCGATATAATAGCCGCAGAGGATACCCGTGTCGCGGGAAAGCTTCTTTCCTGCCTCGGCATCCACGGCGAGCTTATTTCGTATTACGAGCATAACCGTGCCGAGAGAGGTGAAGAGATCGTCGGTCTCCTTCTTTCCGGCAAAAGCTGTGCGCTTGTAACGGATGCGGGTATGCCCGCGGTAAGCGATCCCGGTCAGGATCTCGTTAAGCTTTGCGCAGAGGCAAGCATCCCCGTAACGGCAGTCCCCGGCCCGTGTGCCGCAATTACCGCCGTAGCACTTTCGGGACTTGACGTGGACAAATTCTTCTTTGAGGGATTTTTGCCGCGCCAGAACAAGGAAAAGCGCGAAAGGCTGGAGCTTCTTTCCGCCATTCCCGCAACGCTTATACTTTACGAGGCTCCCCACAGAATTAAGGCTACTCTGAAGGAGCTTTACGCCGCACTCGGCAACCGCAAATGCGCCGTATGCCGCGAGCTTACCAAGCTTAACGAGGAGATAATAAGAACCGAGCTTGCACGTGCCGCCGAGCTTTACGATAATGCAGAGCCGAGAGGCGAGTACGTTATCGTTATCGAGGGCGGTGACGGCAAGGCGCTTTCCGCCGTAAGCGAAAAGGAAGCGCTCTCCTCCCTTACCCCCGAGGAGCACGTTGCGCACTACGAAAATATGGGCAAGAAGCGTATGGATGCCATAAAAGCAGCGGCCGCCGACAGAGGTATGACAAAAAGCGAGCTTTACGCAATATTAAACGAGAGGAAAAACAATGACTAACAAACGCGCCGTAAGTGGGGAAAATCTGTTTGTGAGAGCATTAAAGTATTCTCTGCTCCGTTCACTCCCCTTTGCTCTTATCCCCGCAATAGCCGCAATTATCTGCATCGCAATAGGCGTTACGGACGGAAATTACCTCTGCATCTATCTGCCCGCTTGCTGTGTGTCAGTTCTTTGCTGTATCGGTGCAAGCCTACTGTTTGCTTATAACTCATTTCCCTGCTCCAAAGACGGCAGAGCAAGCAAAATTTGCCACGCATTACTGCTTTCGGGCTTTATTTCGGCTTTTGCTTCTCTGCTTTTCTCGTTCGGCTTTGCCGCCGTATGCGGCGGTCTTGCAAGCGAGGGATTGGCGCACAATATTCTTTACACGCTAAAAAGTAACTTTACCGCGCTGTATATTTCCCTTGTTTCTGCGCATTTTGCTGTTTTCACCGTATTTGCCGCACTGTTCCTTGCTGTCCTTTACGGCAAGAAAAAGAAAAAAAGCGTGGTCTCCCGTACCTGCCGTGCCGCAGTTCCGATCTTCACGCTTCTTACGGTATATTATTCGCTTATGCTGATGCTGTTCACATATTCGGATATGTCCTATGCCGCAAATCTCGCCTCCGAGCACTTTCTTAACGAAAATGCCGTATGGCTCGTAACTGTGCTTATCCCGATATCGATAATCGCCTCCTCGGTATTGTGGCTTCTTTGCGTCAGAAGGGCGAAAAAGACGACGATTGGTTAATAAATTAAAATGATTTGCGGAGCAAATCTACCGTTTTAAATCACGCCGAAGGCGTGTATATCATCCGCAACTTGTTGCGGTATATCATCAATGCGAAGCATTGTATATCATCAAGCCGCAGGTAAGATGCACGCTTACGCGTGATGAGATACAGCCCCAAAGGGGCTGATGATATACGCCGCACTTCGTGCGTCAATGATATACCAAGCCTGCGGCTTGGATAAACAAAAACAGAACATTTGTCGGTAGACAAATGTTCTGTTTTTGTTGCGAAAGAGCGACCAAAAGGTGCGTAAAGTGGGGTAAGACCGACTTAAAGTACACCAAT
>JAFOAB010000260.1 GCA_017382555.1 Clostridia bacterium | reverse complement strand
TGTCTCCGCGTCCGCAATGATTGCGTCCACACAAGCCTTGATATCTCCGTCGCCGACGGGGAAGGGATATACGCTTCTTCTGTTAAAATGGGAGAACAGAAGTGCACATCCGTCGGTAAAGGCAATATTTTGTCTGCCCCATAGGAAGATGTTAGCAAAGGAGAATTCACATCCGTATTCTCCGTTTCTTGCAAGCAGATCGAGATATTTATCCCGATCCGCAAGCTTTACGGGCGCAAAGTCAATTTTCTTTAAGGTCGTATTGTCCATATTTCCTCTTATTCGGTACGCAGTGCTACTACGGGGTCCTTCTTTGCCGCACTACGGGAGGGGATGATTCCGCTGACAAGCGTAAGCATTACGCTGATAACGACAAGAAGAATTGCAACGGGTACGGGGAACTGCGCACTCAAATTGTTGATTCCGGTGAGGCTATGCAGAATGATGTTTATCGGTATGCACAGCAGATAGGTGGTGATTACACCGATAAGACCGGACGTAAAGCCTATTATTACCGTTTCCGCGTTAAACATTCCCGATACGTTCTTTTTGGAAGCTCCGATAGCGCGGAGTATACCTATTTCCTTGGTTCTCTCCTGCACGGAGATAAGCGTTACAACGCCGATCATAATGGAGGAAACGATAAGCGATACCGCAACAAAGGAGATAAGAACGTAGGTAATAGCATTGATGATGGTGGTGATGGAGGACATCATAAGTCCAACGTAGTCGGTGTAGCTGATCTGCTGTGTTTCGTCAACGCTGTCGTTATAATCCTTTATCATCTCCTCGATGATATCCTTTTCCTCAAAGGTGGAGGCAAAGATGTTTACGGTGGAGGGGACGTCGATATCCACGTAGCCGAGCTTGAGGATGTTCATATCATATGTGGTGGCGGAAAAATCAAGCACCGCATCGTAGTATTTTACACACTGCTCGGTGGTGTAGGAGGGAAGCGACATTGCAAGTGCGCCGGCAAGCTGCTCGGTGGACATAGCGGCAAGCTGTGTTTGTACGCCTGCGGCATACTGTGCCGTTACCTGCTCTGCAATAAGCTGCTCAAAGAGCTCGTTTAAGTCCTCGTCGCTCATTTCCGCAACGTATCCCTCAAGCTCGCTTTCCGCCATACCCGTCTGCTGGGAAAGACCGCTAAGCAGTGCCTTTTCCATATCCTCGCGGGTCATCTGCTGCATAACTCTGTCAACTGATGCCTTGAGCATTTCGTCGGAGGGGATGGACATAATGGTTACGTAAGCCGCCGCCTTCTTTTCATTGGAAAGCTCTGCAACGTAATTCTTGAACGCCTCAGCCTTCGCTTCGTCGGTAAGGCTTGAATTATCGCGGAAGGGAAGACCGCTGAAAATATCGGTAGCGGGGTCTGCAAGCTGTGCCTTAACGGCAGAGCTTTCTGCAGCCTTCTCGATAATGTATTCGGTAAGCGCCTTGGTGTAGCCGATGGAGCCGGAAAGCATGGATGAAACGGCATCCTCGTTCGGGCGGATTATACCGGTAACCTTGAGTCTGAGACCGTTATCGTAAAGATAACGCAGACCTGCGTCGGTGGAGCGGAGATCGGTGTAAAGACCGGTCGTTTCGTCAAGCTTGTAGCAATCCGCGCCGATAACTACGCAAAATTCCATTGCGCAGATCTCCTCGTAGCTCCATTTCTTTTGTGCGTTCTTAAGCTCGGTGCGGTTCATTCCCGCTTCAACGATCTCGTCGATCTCAGCCTCGGACTTCAGACCGAGTGCGTAAAGGGTCATATCGTCAAGCTCGTTATTTTCGTCAAGAACAAGAATTATCTCATCGTAATCATTGGGCCAAGAGCCGTAAACAAGCTCGTACTGCTTTTCGAGAATGGGGTTGATGAGGCTTCCGTCAGTCCCCGTAAGCATCTCCTGCCACATTGTAAGCTGCGAGCCCATACCCATCATGGAGGACATGGAGGACATAGAGGAGGTGGTGTCCGTCATACCCATCATGCTCTCCATACCCATACTGCTAAAGGACTTTGCAAGTATCTTGCGGATAAGCTCCTGCGAGTCGGAGAGGATTATATCACCGTCAACGCTCTGCGTGTATACGGTAAGCTCGGTGCTGTAGGTGTACTGCACGCCGCTTATCGCATTCTTTATTGCCTCGTCCGCCTCATCCTCGGAGCGGAGCTTCGCCTCAACGTAGGCCTTGAATGCCTCAAGATCGTTTTCCTTGGTCTCCATGCTTGTCAGCGCGTTTACAAGGTCGTAAAGCGCGGTCTTCTGGTAAACGGCATCCTTGTCGTGCTCTGTGGATGCGCTTGCCGCCTGCATAAACGTCTCCATAAGGGAGCCGAGATCGGTGTGCATTGCCTCAAGCGTCAGCGGATAGGAGGAAAGCGTATCCTCCTGCACGGTGTTGATGTACGTGGTCATACCCTGCGATACCGCATATATAAGCGCGATACCGATAATACCGATGCTTCCAGCAAAGGAGGTAAGCGCGGTACGTCCCTTTTTGGTAAAGAGATTGTTAAGGGAAAGTCCAAAGGAGGTGAAGAAGGAAAGCGAGGGCTTCTTTTCCTTGGTTTTGTCTTCGTTTTTGTGCTTTTCCTCAAATGCATTCTGCTCATCCTCGGTAACGGGCATACTGTCACTTAAAACCTCACCGTCCAGCATTCTTACGATACGGGTGGAGTATTTTTCAGCAAGCTCGGGGTTATGGGTTACCATAATAACAAGCCTGTCCCTTGCTATCTCCTTCAGTATCTCCATTACCTGCACGCTCGTTTCGCTGTCAAGCGCACCTGTAGGCTCGTCGGCAAGTATAATATCGGGGTCATTTACTATTGCACGCGCAATGGCAACTCTCTGCATCTGTCCGCCGGACATTTCACCGGGGCGTTTTTTCAGCTGATCACCAAGGCCAACTCTTTCAAGCGCGGCAATTGCGCGCTTTCTTCTCTCACTTTTGGAAACACCGGAAAGGGAGAGCGCAAGCTCGACGTTGCTGAGCACGCTTTGGTGGGGGATGAGATTGTAGCTCTGGAATACAAAGCCGACGGAGTGGTTGCGGTATCCGTCCCAATCTCTGTCCTTAAAGTCGGTCGTTGAGCGTCCGTTAATTACAAGATCGCCCGTTGTATATTTGTCAAGTCCACCGATGATGTTAAGCATGGTTGTTTTTCCGCAGCCCGAGGGTCCGAGTATGGAAACAAACTCGCTGTCGCGGAACGAAAGGCTAACTCCGCGCAGCGCCTCTACGGTGCCGTTACCTGCGGGGTATACCTTTCTTATTTTCTTAAGTTCAAGCATTTTGTACCTCTTTATTCATTTCTGCGGCGTCTTTGCTATTAACGGCGCACATTAATTTGTTCATTCTTTCGTCAAGGTCTGCGCTTACGGCGGCGCAGTAGTTCAGCTCTCTTGACATTTCGTCGGTAAACGTATTGTCCTTTTTGTATCTGAGTTGATGCTCAAGGCTCGCCCACCAGTCCATTGCAACGGTACGCAGCTGTATTTCGACCTTCATCATGCGCTTTTCGCTTGCAAGGAATATCGGAACCTCGATTATAAGGTGCAGGCTTCGGTAGCCGTTCGGCTTCGGATTTTCTATGTAATCGGTACGCCTTATCAGCGTCACGTCGTCCTGCGAAAGAAGGGATTCCGCAATGGAGTACACGTCCTCTCTGAAGGCACAAATTACTCTGAGCCCCGCAACGTCGTAAATATTGTCAGCGAGGGCATCAAGCGTAAAGGGAAGCCCCTTGCGCTTTAATTTTCCCCTTATACTGTCAATGCTCTTTATACGGCTTTTTATCGTCATTATGGGATTGCGGTCATAGCGCATTGAGTATTCCTCGTTGAGAACGTTCAGCTTCGTCTCAACCTCCATCATGGCGCAACGGTAGTACGAGATCAGGTCAAAGAACGCGCGCGTTTTTTGCTGCATCCATTCAACGGTGTCCTCGTCCATCAGCTCCCGTAGCTTTTCTCGTATTTCACCGTCGCTTTGCGTTAGCTCGACGGTCTCTTTTTTACTCATTTTCTGCTCCAAGAAAAATTTATCCATTTTATTGTATTATAGAACATGTTTATGAAAAAGAAAACATATTTTTGTTAAATTTCTATGAATATTCAAACAAAAAATGCTTCCCAAGCGAATTGGGAAGCATTTTTGTACTTTTTACCATCTTTCGTCAACAGTTATAACGGTGGCTTCCGTTACGGTGAGCTTTCCGCCGTATTGGAGATTAACGGTGTTGGAGCCCTCCTTCAGCACAACGGGGATAAGCACACAATCGGCGGAGGTATATCCCGCGGGTGCCGTTGCCGTTTTATAGAACGCAGTGGCTCTGTACGGCTTTCTGTTAAGCGTGATATCCGCTTTGATAAAGGTTCCCGATGCATTCGCAAACTTCAGCTTTATATATGCTTCCTTATCGGTTTCGGATTCTACGGTTAAGGAGAAGTTGTTGGTATAGACTCCGTTGTCGGTTGCGTTTTTGATGGTTGCGGTTCCAACGGGTGTCTCCTCGATGCGGTTAAGAAGGAACTGGTCGACAACCGCATAATCCACGTTGCGAACGGGCTTGAGGATCACGCCGATCTCCATCGTTTCCGCAGTCGCTTCAAATACGAGCGAGCGTCTTACGGACTGCTGTGCTTCGTATACGGAGGTGCCTACGGTTCTGTTGACGGATGCGCAGGTGCCCTCACCGCCCGCCTTTCTTGCGAAGAGGTAGGTGGTTGCGGTCTCGGAGCCGTTAATGTAAAGCGTAAGCTTGTAGGTAGCGCCGACGGTAAGACCGCTTACGGTCGTGTAAAGCTCGGTGTTGCCCGTAAGCTTTGCGGCGTTAAGTCCCATTGTTGCAAGTGGGCTGATCTCTGCGGTGCCGACTACGGTAAAGCCGTCAAGGTTGCCGTTTTCAAAGCCGCAGTTCGGTATTTTAATACCCTCGGAGGTGCCAAGCTGCTCTGTGGGGATGTAATAATTCGTATCGTCGATTTTTCCGCCGTTTTCCACAAGCACGCTCTCAAAATTCTTTACGAAATTCGCAACGATGTCGGCGATGTTCATTCGCTCCTCAAGCTTGCCCGCGTGCATATAATTGCCTTCCTCACAGCCGGGAATGGGAAGGTTTACGATAACGCCCTTGCCGTCCTGCCAGATAACAGTGTTTACCTCCTCGGGCAGTACGTCCATACCCTTCATAACGCTGAGAACGGTAAGTGCGATTCCGCAGGTGGTCTCGCAGTCATAGCCCGCAAGGGAGCCAATTTTGCAGGTCTTTTCGTAATCGCCCTCTCCGTAAAGGAGGTCGAGGATCATAAATCCGCAGTTTATCGTGGTGTTGGAGCTTCTTGTATCGCCGTTTACGTAATACTTCTTTTCGAGCTGCTTGTACGCTACTCGCCAATCACTGTATTTTTCGTGAAGTGCAAAAAGCTCGTCGATAAGGTCGAGCTGCCAGGAGCCGTCGGGGAATACCTTGGCGGATTCTCTTATCAGCGTTTCAATATCGCTTTCAAAGTACGCCATAGAGATCATTGCGGAGAACATCTGCGCAAAGCCGAGGTTGTCTCTGTCACCGGTTACCTGTCCGAAGGTCTTTGCAAGACTTGCCGCAACCTCGGGCATACCTGCCGCCGTCATACCAAGCGTGTCGGTGGCTATGTAGCATTCTGTGTTATAGCTGTACCAGTTACCGTATTCGGTGTTGCCGGCAAACTGAGGGAGAAAGTTGTTGCGGTTTATAAGGCCGTAGGCGCCTACCTTCTTCTGTCCGCCGCCCATATCCCAAATGTCGTAATCTATCCACCCGTCGCTTACTACCTTTGCGCTGACGGTGCCGTAGGTGTTGTACATCTTTTCAAGGCTGTATTGGTTGAAGATGTCAACGCTGAAGTCATCATCTATCCAAACCTCGTTAATGCCCGTTGCGGAGTTGATGCGCAGCTTGTCGCCGTGCTTCATATTCTTCGTGTTTCCTGCGTATGGGCCGTTCAGAAATTCGTACCACGTATCGGGCAAGCCAACAATGCATCTGCCGTTTGAAAGTGTTGCAAACTCGTTACCCGTAACCATACCGACAAGCTGGGATAAAAATCCTGCCGTTGTACGGGAAAGGTAGTCCTCCTTGGAGATAACTGTGAACTGCTCCTCGGGTGCGTTTTCGGGTGCGTTAGGGTCAAGCGTTACCGCCTCGGTGGTGATAGGGGTGGTGTCAACGCTCGGCTCTGTTGTGTCGCTTGTTTGTGTTTTGTTGCATCCAACTGCAAAAAAAACGGTCAGCGCCGCAAGCGCACCGCAAGCCGTTCTTTTTATAACGTCGGTAAAAAGCTTACTGTTTTTCATAAAATTCTCCTGTTTATGCGGGAAAATGAATTTTTCTTCCTACATTATAATGCTTATTGCACTCTTCTGTCAATGCAAATAAGGGCAGAATATAGGAGAAATTCCGATGTGAAGTCAAAAGAAATTTGAAAAAAGTTTACCTTATTCGCTATAACCGCTCAGTATACGGACCGTCGGAGAGGGGCAATGCTTTTTCACACTCGGTGTGCTTTGTACGGTGGGATCTGTCTTGATTTATTTGAGAAAGCGTGATATAATACCGTCGGCAAACAGATAATATTGTTTTTTGATCCAAACGGAGAATATATAAAATGAATTTTCTCATTATCCTTGTCCTTTGTCTGCTTGCTGCAACAAAGGTGTTAACGCAAAGCAGAGCCGCAAAGAAATATACCAAGAACCTTTCGGATTCCGCGCTGTTTATCGGTACTGTTTTCGGAACGATGGGTATACTCGCCTTCGCTTTTTCCGGTGGCGGGGAGATTACCTCCGCGCTTCTTATCGGTGCGGCGTGCTTCGGTTTTTTTAACGTAAGCTTTCAGATGCTTTACCAAATCGCGCTCTCATGCGGACCTACGTCCATAACTGCGCTTATCGCAAGCCTTGCATCAATTATTCCGCTTACGGTTGCCGCAGTTGTGTATAAGGAACCGATGAGCAAGCTGAACATTGTCGGTGTTGTGCTGATAGTAATTATGCTTGTGCTTAACGCGGATATCAAAAAGGACAGCGGAGTGAAGAAAACAGCAGGCATCAAATGGTT
>JAFOAB010000259.1 GCA_017382555.1 Clostridia bacterium | reverse complement strand
GTCTTGAAAGCGTGCTTTCTCCGCTTAAGGTGTTCGGCGTTCAGGTACACGAGTTTGCTATGATGATGTCGACGGCACTCCGCTTCATTCCGTCCCTTATCGAGGATACGGACAGAATAATGGACGCCCAAAAGGCGCGTGGTGCATCGTTCTCGAGCGGCGGACTTATCGCTAAGGCAAAGGCGCTGATACCGATACTTATCCCGCTGTTCGTTTGTGCCTTTAAGCGTGCGGACGATCTTTCCGTCGCGATGGAATGCCGTTGCTACAGAGGAGGCAAGGGTCGCACCAAAATGACCGTTATGCGCTTCGGCGCACAGGATTGGGTATGGGCAGGACTTGCCGTGCTGTTTGTAGCGGGCATAGTGCTTCTCAATTTCGTTCCCGCAGGCTTCACTCTTTAAGGAGAAGATATGAACTATCTGCTTACGATAGCCTTTGACGGCAAGGATTTTTGCGGCTGGCAGTTTCAGCCGGGCGCAAGGTCCGTTCAAGGTGTGATCACCGAGGCATCCGCCGCACTTTTTAAGTGCAAATGTCTCATCACCGGCTGCAGCCGCACCGATAGCGGTGTGCATGCGCTTGGGTTTAAGTGCACCGTAAAGCCCGAAAACGGCGCGTCTATACCTACCGATAGATTGCCGCTTGCGTATTCGTCTCTGCTTCCGTCCGATGTCTCCGTTCTGAGTGCGGAAATAGTTGCTGATGATTTTCACCCGCGCTATACGGCTATCACAAAGGAATATGAGTATCGCATACTGAATTCCCCAATCAACGATCCGTTCTTGGTCGGTAGGGTATATAGATTTCCCACACCGATAAGCGATGAGGGGGTTGAAAGGATGCACCGCGCTGCGCAGTATATTTGCGGCACACACGATTTTGCCTCGTTTATGGCGAGCGGCTCAAAGATAACGGATTGTGTTCGCACGGTTAAATTCTGCAACGTAGAGCGCAGAAACGGCTGTATCTGCATAAACGTCGCCGCCGACGGCTTCCTTTATAATATGGTCCGCATAATCGCGGGCACTCTGCTCGAGGTTGGCAGAGGCGCAATGCCTCCGGAGGAGATAGAAGCGGTTATCAACTCCCATGACCGCACAAGAGCGGGAAGCACCGCCCCCGCCTGCGGACTTTATCTTAAAAATGTAATTTACGGCGAATAAGCCCAAAAAGGATGCGTTTTTGCATCCTTTTTTTGTTGTTTGCACTTTAAATACGAAAAGTGTTGTGCTAAAATGAAATTAAGATATAATTTGCTCGCTTGAAAGGATACAGTTATGCGCCGTAATTCTTTGAAGATTGCTTTATCCGTATTAACTGCTTGTGCCGTTGCGGTGCTTGCTTTGGTTTTTCTTTTGCCGCACAAGGTTGCGGTAAGCTTTGATTTGAATTATGATAACGCGGAGTCTGCGCACTTCGTTCAAAGGGTGAAAAAGGGTGAGCCTGCAATAGAGCCCGAAAGCCCAAAGCGGGAGAATTACATATTTGTAGGCTGGTTTACGGAACGGAATCCGGAAAATCTTTTGGATGCGTATGTGTTCGAGGATACACCCGTTACCGAAAAACTGACGCTTTACGCGGTGTGGCGCTTTGATGCAAGCGTCTTTGCGGAGCTTAACGGCATAACTATGCCCGACGGTGACGGCGACGGGCTTTCGGATGAATATGAGGATAAGATAGGCACCGATAAAACAAAGCCGGATACGGATGGCGACGGTGTTGATGATTACACGGAAATCGTGTATCTTAGCACCGATCCGCTTGCGTTTGATTCGGATAACGATGGAATATCCGACGGAGACGAGGATGCGGACAATGATGGGCTGACAAATGCGGAGGAGCAGAGAATAGGAACTCAACCCGTGCTTGCAGATACCGATTTTGACGGAATCGATGACGGAGAAGAGGTGTTTTTATCTCTTGATCCTCTTAAAGCAGATACGGACGGAGACGGAGCAACGGATAGCTACGAGCTTGAAAACGGCACGGATGCTGTGGTGGCAGATGCCTACTTTACGGAGAGCGCAACCGCTTCCGCTATGGGCGAGCTTGGGGAGATCACCGTCAGTGTTGAAGCGATGGTGAATGGAGACGTTGCGGGTACGGTAAGTGTTAATCCTATGTCGCTCCTTGAATTTCCCGCGATGTCCAAAACCATTCCCGGATATATGGGAAGCGCGTTTGAGCTGAATTCGGACGGAGCGATAGAGGGCGCACACCTTGTTTTTGAGTATGATGAGGCTTTCGGAAGCTTGGGCGATGATTTCCAACCGAGGATATATTATTATAACGAGCAGACCCATGAGTACGAAATGCTTCCGAATCAAACGGCGGAAAACGGAAAGATAACCGTGGAGATCGAGCATTTTTCCTATTACGCCATCTTTAATTCAGAGGAATTCGATTCGTATAGCGGACTGCCCTCGTCTGTAGCGCCCAAAAAAGGATCAACTCGGCTTGAGGATTATTACGAAGCGATCTACTACGGCTTTATACCCACAACGGATAACAGATATCCGTTTGTCGGTTTTAATTTAAAATCCAACAGCGATTATGACGGCGACGGTCTGAAAAACAGCGAGGAGCTTGAGATAGTATTCAACAAAAACGGCGAGCCCGTTATTTTCGTCCATTCAAATCCTCTGCTTCCGGATACGGATTTTGACGGAATACTTGACTGCGATGACGATTATCCGGAACTTCCGTCCTTGCGCTCACGCTCGGACGTTTTGGCTCTTCTTGATGATTCAAAATACGATTCCACATACGTTTATTACAACATTTATTTTGGCGGAGACACTCTTGGCGAACAGCTTCTTGCAGGATATAAGCGCGATTGTAACGAGATACTATCCGTGCTTGGCTATTTGGATTACGGTACTCAAAAGCAGGTGTTTATGCAAACGTGGCTTGAGTATCTTTCCGTGTTCTGTGATTTTTCCGTTGAGCAGGCAAGGGAGGATGAATACAGGCAGATATACGCAAGCTATGTGGCAGAAACGATGGATAGATATGTTACCGCTTTTATGGACACCGTGGGAGACGTTGCCGATCTTAAAGATATCGTCGAGAGCGAAGCGGATATTCTTTTGAGCGCGATCAACACGGAATACGAAAGGCTGATAGCGCGCGGCTTTTATGATCTTGAAGCGGATGTGTATATGCGACTTGCCGGAGATGGGGTTGTTCCGTATTTTGTGAAGGAGATCGCAAATTCGCTTGTTGTTATTGACGTTGTTTCACTTGTGTGGGATGTTGGCAGCGGCGTTGCAAATTATCATGAAAATGCAAAGAATATTGAAGAAACGATATCCATAATTGTCGAAAACAATGCGAATACGGAGGTATATGCCTCGTGTATAGCGATTTTTGACAGAATAGCAATGCTGAATATCGATCCTGCTGCGGCGAGCGCGGCAAAGGAGCTTGGTGATATGCTGCGTAACGGTGCGGAGAGCTATGCGGCCGTATGCGGAGAGCTCAAGAAAAACGAGCTTGTGCGAATGACGGGAAATATTGTTTACACGCTTGCAAACGAGGCGCTCGGCGCCGTTCCCGTCGCGAAGCTGGTCGTTATGCTTCTGGATGCGTACGTAGATTCTTATGCATCTGTTGCCAATATGCAGAACAAGGTGATTGCCGACGTAATGATGGCGTGTGCAGCCAATAATTTGCTTGCCGCCGAGCTTGTTGATATGGGTGATGCCATTGTGTTCAAGGATTCCGCTCGGTCTGCTGAGGTTTATAGTCTGCTCGGTCATCTTTGGGGACTTCGCCTGAACGGTGAAAGACTTTATGCGGAAATTTGGGAGGGACAAAAGTATCTGAAGGATATTGCCGCCGTCATGTCAAGGCGCGCGGATGCCATAGGTATACGAAAATCCGAGACCCTGCTTCAGCTCTGTTATCAAATTTCCGAGCCGAATATGGTAATAGCTATTAAGACCGATGGGGGCAGCAAATATCCCGAATGCGGAGTATTTGTGGATGGCGTTCAGCTGATTTACGTTAATCGCAATAAAAACGAGATCAGTATATATCTTGAGCCCGGAGTAGTCCATAAGGTCAAGGTGGTTGTGCGCGGTGAGGATGGCGTTTATTACACGAAGGAGCAAAGCCTTATAGCCCAAGTCGGAAAGGTTCTTCGCGGGGAATTCGTTATAAATATGAAGGCAAATTCCTCAAACAAGCTCAAGGTAATTGATAAGGAAACAAAGCAGCTTGTTGAGGCGGTTGTTATTTTCCGTCCGGGTAAAGATAATTTTAACGGAACAGATTACTTGCACACTGTTTTTGATACTGTTAATAAGCCGAATAATTTCCGGGACTTTGATATTCCTGCGGGTGAATATTGTGTTGAGGTAATGGCAAGCGGGTATAATTCGTATTACAACAACATAACGGCAGAGGATAAGAAAAAGGGCGAGTTTGTTTTCGCGCTTATACAGATGGAGACCGCCGCCCTGAACGGAAGGCTTGAGGGCTCGGACGGTAAGGCGCTTGCGGGTGTAAGCGTGCAGCTTGTAAATGCTGAAAATTCCGTAATTGCAAGCACGGCAAGCTTGGAGGACGGTACGTTTGGCTTTAACGTTCCGCTTGATAAGCTTGCAAGCTATTATGTAGTGTGCTCCGCTGAGGGCTATTCCGATTGCAGACAGCGCGTGTATGCAAACACCTCAGACCCCGCGTTTGTGAACGTAGTGGTGATGGATGCCGTTATTCCTCCGAGCGCCGTTGTTGCCGAGGGGGATGTCAGCAACGGAATCAGGTGGTATCTGCTTGGTGACGGAACGCTCACCGTCTCCGGCAGCGGAAAGATGCCCAAATACGGTCAAAACGGTGCAAAGGATCAGCCGTGGGCAGAGCATTTTGACGCGATAAGAAAGATAATCGTCGGAGAAGGCATAACGGAGTTCGGTGACTACAATTTTGCTCATTGCAAGAATCTCAGAGAGGTTGTTCTCCCATCAACTCTCGTTCATCTCGGCAATGGAACGTTTGCGTTTTGCGACAGACTTACGGAGATCGTAATCCCCGATTCCGTAACCGAAATAGGATGGGACGTTTTCTTCGAGTGCTTTGGTCTGAAAAACGTACAGCTTTCAAAAAATCTTATGGGCCTTGGCTCCCATACGTTCTACGGATGTACCGCTTTGCGCACTCTGAATCTCCCTGCATCTGTGAAGCTTATTAAAATCAAATGCTTTTACGGTTGTCGTGCGCTTTCGGCGCTGTATTTTGCAGGGAAAACACCTGAGATAGATAAAACGGCATTTGAGGGAATAAACGAAAAAGTCGTTCTTTACTATATTTCGGGTATGCCCAGTTGGACGTCGCCCGAATGGACAAGCGGAGGGGTTACGTATAAAACAAAGACCTATATGCCCGAGCTGCCTAAAGACGGCAGCATGCTCGGCTCCGGTACCGCAGAGGATCCTTATCAGGTGCGTACTGCGCGGCATCTTGATATGGTGCGTAATGATCTGAATGCGCATTATCTCCAGATGTGCGATATCGACCTTTCGGGAATTGAGAATTTTATTCCGATAGGAAAGGGCGCGCCCGGTGGAGCCACGACGGGAAAGACGAAGAATTACGACTACGGTGCTGCGTGGTTTGAGGGCTCGTATGACGGAAACGGCTACAAGATAACGGGTCTCAAAATATACCAAACCGAGCTCGATTGTGTCGGACTTTTCTCGGGTATATCCGAAAAGGCCGCACTGCGCAACATAAACGTAGAAAATGCATACGTTGAAGTTGACAAAGCATCAACAGATTATTATGCATTCTTTGAAAAGTATGAATTGGAGTTCTATACCTATGCGGGAATTCTTGTCGGTTCATCCTATGGAACTATTGAAAAATGCACAGTTTCGGGTGAGCTTAAGGTCCTCAATGGATGTACCGTTTATGCGGGCGGTATCGCCGGAATTTCAGACAATGTTGAAAAGTGTGATAATTATGCAAGCATATACGTAATGGCAAACAGAAATGCGAGAACACGGAATGTGGCAGGAAATATCATATGCGGCGGTATCGTCGGTCAGACGGTAACCGTGTACGGATCCACGATAAAGCATTGCCGTAACTTCGGCTCGGTTACAGCCACCGCGGGTTATAGCATACAAGTGGCGGGTATCTGCGGTCATATGGGATATCTGTTGGAGTGTATAAACTACGGCGATATTGCGGCGAAGTATGATATCGAGACAGCTACGTGGAAGACGGAGGTGTGGGCAGGTGGTATTTCCGGAGAATTGCAAAATGCAAATGTAACGGGATGTATAAACATAGGTAACGTTAAGGCACAATGCTACGTTAGCGGTAGTGATGTAAATAAAAGCAATAATTTTGTTTTGCATCTTGGCGGCATTGCGGGACACGCCGGTTTTTTGGGAGATGGCAGAGTGCTTAACTGCCTTAACGGCTGTAATGAGATATCGTATGAAATAATTGAGAAGACCGATGAAAACGGTAATTTGATAAAATACAATCTTTCATCCAATATTTATCGCATTACGGAGCTCCATCCGTACAGTGAATCCCAATTCCGATATAATTATTCTCTCGAAACTACTCTGGCTAACGGCAAAGCCGTAACGGAAAGAAAAGAAGAAAACGGGTTTAACGGAGGAGATATCTCCAAGGAAGAATTCTACCGTCGTCTCGCAGAGCTTGTCTCCAAAATTGAAAGCTAAAAAGAAAGACTCTTGGCCTACCTGCTCTACGGCAGGCAGTGTTGAGCCCCAAATTGTACGGACAGTACAAAAAAGACCCCTATGGTAGAATTTATTAAATACTAAGCAACATACTGACTTCGTTTTTCAAGCGGAGTCAGTTTTGTTTTAGTTTGGATACGATCGTTGTTGTAGAAGCG
>JAFOAB010000258.1 GCA_017382555.1 Clostridia bacterium | reverse complement strand
TCAAACGAGCCGTCGGCATTTACGGTGACGGGGTATTTTGCGCCCCTGTAGTTTACACGCAACCAAAGCTTTTGCGGTATTTCGCCGTTTACGGGGATGATCGCACCGCTGAAGCTTACGGTATCGTCACCGAAATACACCACGCGGTCGGTGAAGAAGTATCCCTAGCATTTATACGTTAAGTACTCGTCAAGCGAGCCGGGGAAGATAAGCAGGCTGTCGCCGCCATTTTCAAGCAGGCAGATCGCGCCCGTAGCATTCTGCGGTGTTTCTATACGGGCAATTCCGTCCGTGCCTGTTTTTGCGGTAAGCTTGGTATAATTCGATTTATCGTTTTTAAGGGAAAAGTCGGTATGTCTTTCAAAAAACTCTGCGCTGACGGACACGTTATCAACGGGTAAGCCGTTTTTTACGCCCCAGATGATAAGCTCGCCTTCCGTGCTTTCAAAATACGCGGCAAGCTCGCTTACCTGTAAAAGAAGTTGCGCGGTCTCGTTTACCGTGGTGCCGTTATGCTTGACGGAGACGGTGATATTAACAAGGTAAGCACCATCATCAAGCGTGGGCAGATATGCGTAGTATTGGCGCGCTCCCGAGGAGGCGTATTCCACGGAGCCGCTTGAAATTTTGGCAAGCCCGCTTGTGGGGTACTTGTACGCCGCGCCGTTTGCGATAAGGTCTGCGCCCTTTTCGTTAAATTCCTTAACGGCGTTAAGCATTGCCGTGTGGTTACGGTATTCGTATATCTCCGCCTTAACGTCCGTAATTTCCGCGTTTACACCTTTGTTTGCGTAGAAGCTAAAGCCGTATACGGCATTATCTCCCGACTTGGCCGTGATAGCGGTAGGGGAGAGGGAGAGGTAGTATTTGCGATCGTTTTGTGCGGAGGAGGTCGCCTCCGTGCGGAAGCGAAGGGTAATATCCTCGCTGAGCACCTCACCGCTTGCGGAGGGAAAGCCCTTTTTGAGGGTGACGGTGTATTCGGTGTTTTTATCGAGCTTCTTTTGCGGTATCAAAACAAGCCGTCTGCCGTTGGGGTAAAGCTCTGCCTTATATTCAAAGCTCGGCGCAACGGTAACGTATTTGGAGATGTCGGTGCCTCCCTTTATTTGGGAGGTGAACTCAAATTCGATACCCGTGTTTATCGGTACACCCGTGGAAAGGTCAGCGGGAATGGAGGCGGAGAGGGCAAACGCGCTCTCCGTTTGGAAGGCAAAGGAGATCTGCGCCTTGCCGTCCGCACCGAGGGAAAGGCGGTATACCGTTCCCGCATCAAGCTCCCCTTCGGGTGTTACGGTGTATTCGGTATCGGAGACGCGGTCTATCCTTACGTCCGTTTGGGGAGAGACGGAGAGATAGCTTGCGATAGTCTCACAATCCGTAGGCCTTTCGAAGGTGAGGGTGAAGGCGGTATCGGTGGGTACGGTGCGACCCACGCTGTCCTTTGCCGTAACGCTGACAGAGCAAAGCTCATCCGGCAGTCCCGCACCGGTGGGTGCGCTTCCCGACAGTACGGTCGGAAGCTCGTAGCCGCTTCCAACGTCGATGGTTACGGGCGGATTCTTTTCCGCACACGCAAAAAGCATCGGCGCTATCATCAGAGCCGTAAGAAGTAGTGCAATTATCCTTTTTATCTTCATAACAATGCCTCCTTGGGGTAGTACCCGTTAGACGGAAAAAAACGGAAAAAGTTCCGTAATTTAGTGTAAATCTACTGTTTTTACAATTTTGAAGAGTTTGAATTGTGCATATGCGACAAACCAACGTGCAAAAAACGGAGATGCAATGATAACACGGACTCCTTCCACCGCAAGCGGTCCCCCTCCCTCAATGAGGGAGGCGAAAAAATGCGCGCTCATCCTTGAGCGCGCATATAGGCTATTTCGGTTTTATAGGTCTTTGAGGTGCGGCGCAAAACAAACAGCGCACAGCGACGCAAAAACAGCGAAGCGCACCAAAGTCTGACGTATATTTTATACCAAAGCGGCTTTGGTAATTCGATATATCTCTCACCGCGCAATATGCCGTGCACGTAGCCGATTACCGCATCGGGCTTTAATATCTCCGTTCTTATCTGGTTATCGCCGCACATAATAAGCGTGCCGTCCTTTTTGCGCTTCAGCGCGCGGTGCGCTATTATACCGTGCGGATTGGAGTAGACAAGAATATCGTATTTCTTCGGCTCACGCTCGAGCGGCTTTATGCATATTCTGTCGCGCGTATTGGCAATAAGGGGAAGCATACTGGTCCCTCTCCCCTGCACAACGGCAAAGCCGTGCTGCGAAAGTGTTTCCTTCAGCGTGAGTGCCTCGGTACTTTGGTTATTCATCAAGCAGACCTGCGGCTCTGATGGAGCCAACGAAAGCGCGGATATCGTTTTCTGCGGTTTCCTTATCCGTTTCGTAGGCATCAAGCATTGCGCTTAACATAGCTGCCTCGTCGGTATCCTTTTCAAGAAGCTTCCAGAGGAAAGCACCCGTGGGGTTCAGACGGATCATACCCTTGAAGCTTTTTGCCGCTTCTCCTACGGCGATAACGACGTTCTCGCCCGCTACCTCTCTCATAAGAAAGCCTTTTTTTATCTTCATAACTTCTCCTTACGCATCCTCGCGTTCAAAGTGATATTTTTTAGCGTGAGTACAAATGCTCTGCATAATTCCGATCATCATATAAAGCGATAGCACGGATGAGCCGCCGTAGCTGATGAAGGGAAGCGTGATTCCGACAACGGGAAGCATTGCAAGCGCCATTCCCACGTTTTCCGTGACCTGCGCAAGCAGCAGCGCTCCGCATCCCACGGCAATATATGCACCGCAATCCTTGCGTGCGTAAATGGCTATTATAAAAATTCTGATGATAAGAACGGCAAACAGTAAAAGGACGATGGCACATCCCACAAAGCCGAGCTTTTCGCCTATCATGGAAAGCACAAAGTCATTGTTTGCCATCGGCACGTCCTCGTAATATCCGCCGCCGTTAAGCCCTGTGCCGAATATTCCGCCCGCGGTGATCGCGCGGCGCGACATGAGCGCCTGCATACCGAAATCCGTGGGATCAAGCTCCGGATTAAAGCCGACGAGTATTCGCATACGCTGATATTCGCCGAGATGGGGCCAAATATAAGGAAATGCGATGACAACCAGCGTTCCGCCTATTATGTAGTACCAAAGGCTCAGACCCGCCGCAAACATCATTGCAAGTGCTATAACAAGATAAACAAGCGAGGTTCCGAGGTCATCCTGCAGGAAAACAAGGCCCGCAAGGGCGCCGACGTGGAGAGCAAGGCGCAGTACCGAAAGCGGATGGTTTATCTTGCTTCTCAATACCTCCAGATGCTTTGCAAACGTAAGTATGAGCGCAAGCTTAACAAACTCCGAGGGCTGGATGGTCAGCGGTATTCCGGGTATTTGTATCCAGCTTTTTCCGCCGAACATACCCGTTGAGCCGATAACGAGGGTAAGAAGCAGCATAGCCGCACCGCCGAAATACAAAAGCGGTGAGAGCTTGTCGCATATATCCTGATAGTCAAGCGTTGCTATCATCAGTGCAAGAGCGGCACCGAGCGCGGTAGCAAAGGATTGCACCAGAACTCGGCTGACACCGTACACCTCTCTTGCGCCCCAGTGCGTGAGTATACCGATAAAGGAAAGGGACAGCACGCATATCACGATAATGGGGTCAAGAAGAAGGAGGCGCCGGCGTATGGAATTGAAAAATGAGCTCATGCGCGGCACCTCCTTAAGTATTCAGATTGATGTGCGTGGATTAATATGCGTTACCCCAGTAGAGGAGGGTATCAGCGTCCTTGCCGCAGCATACGCACTTATCGCCGTTAGGCTCGATGCCGAAGGGGATGCAACGGGAGCTTACGCCCGTCAGCTCCTTAACCTTCTTTTCGCACTCGGGGGAGCCGCACCACATAGCGCGGATAAATCCGTCACCGTTCTTCTCAAGAACCTCCTTAATCTCGTCGGTGGTCTTGCAGTCGTAGGTACGCTTCTCGCGGTTCTCAAGCGCTCTCTTGAAGAGGCCGTCGCGAACCTCGGTAAGCTTTGCCTTTACTGCCTCACCGATGTTTTCAAGGGGAAGAACTTCCTTTTCGCCGTTATGACGGGTTGCTACTACGCAGCAGCCGTTCTCAATATCGCGGGGACCGATCTCGATGCGGACGGGAACGCCCTTCATCTCGTACTCGGCAAACTTCCAGCCTGCGCTGTTCTCGCTTGCATCCAGCTTTGCGCGGATGCCCGCAGCCTTAAGCTGCTCGGTGAGAGCCTCAGCCGCCTCGATAACGCCCTCCTTGTGCTGTGCAACGGGGATAACGATTGCCTGCGTGGGAGCGATTGCGGGGGGAAGAACAAGACCGTTATTGTCGCCGTGGGTCATAATTACCGCGCCGATAAGACGGGTGGTAACGCCCCAAGAGGTCTGGTGGGGGTAGCACTTCTTGTTCTCTCTGTCGGTGTACTGGATGTCAAACGCCTTTGCAAAACCGTCGCCAAAGTAGTGGGAGGTACCTGCCTGAAGCGCCTTACCGTCGTGCATAAGAGCCTCGATGGCGTAGGTGGCAACAGCGCCCGCGAACTTGTCGCTTTCGGTCTTTCTGCCTTTTACTACCGGGATCGCAAGAGCCTGCTCGCAGAAGTCGGCGTACACGTCAAGCATACGCTCGGTCTCCTGAATTGCCTCCTCCGCGGTCTCGTGGATGGTGTGGCCCTCCTGCCAGAGGAACTCTCTGGAGCGGAGGAAGGGACGGGTGGTCTTCTCCCAACGTACAACGCTTACCCACTGATTATAAAGCTTGGGAAGGTCGCGGTAGGAGTGAATGATGTTGGAATAATGCTCGCAGAAAAGAGTCTCGGAGGTGGGACGCACGCAAAGGCGCTCCTCAAGCCTCTCGCTGCCGCCGAGAGTAACCCAAGCAACCTCGGGTGCAAAGCCTTCAACGTGATCCTTTTCCTTGTTTAAGAGGCTCTCGGTGATGAACATGGGCATACATACGTTCTCGTGTCCGAGCTCCTTGAAGCGTGTGTCAAGAATCTTCTGTATGTTCTCCCAGATAGCGTAGCCGTAGGGACGGATGACCATACAGCCCTTAACGCTGGTGTACTCGATAAGCTCTGCCTTTTTAACTATGTCGGTGAACCATTTTGCAAAATCCTCGTCCATGGAGGTGATCTGTTCTACCTTTTTCTTGTTGTCTGCCATAATAACCCCTTCGGAAAAATAGAATATAATAATTAATAAGGGTATTCTATCATAGTAAGTCGCGGATGTCAATGTTAAAAACGGAAAAAGTACGCATAAACGGCGCGGTTTTTTGTGGAAAAATCACGGTCAAATTCAATGAAAATTAAAGTAAAAAATAGCGCAAAATTGTAATTGTTGCACAAGTGCAAGTTGACGAAAAATGCGGGATCTTATGTAAAAACGATGGCGGTTTTGAGGGTGAAAATTCGTGTTTTTTTCGTCGCTGTCAAGAGGTAAAGAATGACAGAATTTGGCTATTATTATATATATAATTAAAATATTGGTCAAAGGCATTGAAAACGCAGAAAAGCTGTGGTATAATACGCAGATAGTAAAGTATATTGGAGAGGTATGCAAACGGGAGGCGCGTATGGATAACGGAATCAATATGTTTGGATACTCGTTCAGGGTTAAAATACGCGGCGCCTATTTGCGCAGATGCGTGCTTACGGTTCTTATGTGGGCGCTTACCTGTATCGCAAACGTCATTGCGGCGTTATGGATGCAATCCCCCTCCGCCCTGGTGCTTGCGGCGTTCGTTGAGGTGCCGCTTATTATACTTACGGCATCCGTTTTCAGACAGGAATACGACTACGAGCTCGATGACGGTGTGCTTACCGTCGCGCGCATAAGCGGGCGCTCGCGCAGGCGAGAGATCGCCGAGATACCGCTTCGCAAGGCAACGCTTGTCGCACCGCTAAACGACGACGTGCTTCGCAAATGCGAGAGCGAGCGACCGGCACGCACGCTTGACGTTACAAGCGGCGCGGAGGGTGCCGATGCCACCGTTATGCTTTACCCCGACGAAAAGGGAAGACTTACGATGATATGCTTTGATGCAAACGAGCGGTTTATGAAAGCCGCAAAATTCTACTGTCCGTGGGCTGTAAGCCGTTTTTGAGGCAAGATATGCACAATTTTGAAGATAAGCTTAAAACATACGCAAAGATAGATCTAGGTGCGCTTGAGCGCAACTATCTTGCAATAAAGGAGCGCATTGAGGAGAAAACTCCCGATTGCGAGCTGATGTGTGTCGTTAAGGCGGATGCCTACGGCCACGGTACGGAAAGATGCGTTAAGCGCCTTTCCGCGCTCGGTGCCTCCTGCTTCGGCGTTTCCTGTATCGAGG
>JAFOAB010000257.1 GCA_017382555.1 Clostridia bacterium | reverse complement strand
GTACTGGTAGAACTGCGTTGTTTCGCCTTCCTTTTTATCATATACGTAGCCAAACTGCTCTGCGGTAACGCTCTCTCCGTATTCTTCAATTATTCTTGCGGTCTTTTCTGCCGCATAGTAGTACGCGTAAACGCGTCTATCCTTCTTGGAGCCCTGCGTGAAGCGGTAAGCAACGTAGATGTTACCCTCGTCCTCGCGGTAGAAATCCTTTTCGATTCTCGAAAGACCGGCAAGCTTTTCAACATACGCCTTGAACTCCGCCTCGGAGGTCTCGGCAACTATTTGCATCTTGCTATCCGTCTTATCGGAATATGTATCGTCAAGTGCGCTTGCACCTGCCATATATGCATTCTTGGACCAAACGCCGCCATCGTACTCGGGAGCATTGGTGAGGTGCCATTCGGATGCGCCGTTTATAACCTCGTAGCTTTCGCCGCAAAGGAAGCAAACGGTATCTTCACCATTTTTGGTATAAAGATGGCACTTTGCGGTGTCGAGATACGGTGCGGTTTTATCGGCAGGCTCATCGCCCTTACCGAGCCAAATTGCGACATTGTCAATATAACCGTTCTGGCCGTTACCCGCCTTAAGAACAACTGCTCCGCCGCCATACTTGCTGTTGGGAAGCGCCTCCGACTTTCCGAAGCTGCTTAACTCCGAGACCGCAGTCCACACGCCCGTACCGGGGTAGCCCTCGGTATTTACACGAACGTATCCGCATATTCCCTTTTGAGGGTCGACAACGCATCTGACACTGATGCTGATGTTCTTTAAAAGCTGTGTTCCGTCATAATACTTGCCGAGAAGCTTGTATGCAACGGTGTTCTTATCCTTTGAGGTGCTTGTTGCGGTTACGGAATACCCATCACCCTCGTAGCTTTTAAACTCACCCGCAAGATAGTACTGGTTGTTTCCGTATGCGCCGTTGCGGATATGCAAGGTGTTGTAATACGTACCGCCAAAGTCGGTCAACAGGGTAATGTACTTATTGTTTGCGGAAGCGGTGGAGTACTTAAGATCGTACTGAACGGTGTACGCACAGTCGGAAAAATACTTCATCTTATCGCCGGAGATAATAGTAAAGTAGGAATCGTTGCTGTCTCCGCCGGAAACGTTATTGGTGATGGAAAGAGCCTTGCTTCCATCCTGCTTGCGGATAGAGAGCTTTGCTGTGGTGGTGTTTATTGCTCTTCCGTCCTTGCCGAGATCCTCCCAGCCAAGCGCAGTTACAAGCTCATCGGAGGTGTAGTCTCCTTCAAGCTCAAAATCCTCGTAGTAAAGAAGTGTTCCTTCGGCGGGGAGGTCTGTAAGCTCAAGCTTGTCCTCCACAGGCTCCGTCGTAACGTCACCCGACGGGGTGGTGACCTCATCCGTCACGGCGGGTGTGTTGGCACACGATGCAAGAATCTGCACTGCGCACAGCAAAAGGGCAATCAGGCTTAAGATTTTCTTCATATATCTTCTCCTTATATTATATCAACTTAATTTAAGCTATCCGCTGTGGCGTACACGAGAAAATCGTAATAGAATTCCGCCTCCGTGGGAATTTCGTGGCACTGCTTGTACCAAAATTCAAAGTATGAGCTGTCATACGGCAGTATATATCTGTAAAGATTGTTGTCGGGCATTATAAAGACAAGCTTTTCCGTTTCGCCGTTTTTATATTTCTCGACGTACATATCGTTATACTCGTATGCTACGGTATTTTCCACGTATTTATCCGCGCGGTACGCCATTTGAAAAACGGCGATAAGGCAAACGCAAGCGCAGATTATACACGCGCACAGCCTTGCACACTTTTTCTCGCAAGCAAGGCACGCAATGCGCGACAAGGCGCCCGAAACGGGAACCATCAAAAGAAGCGCGGAGCAAAGGCAGGTACGCGCCCCTATCTCGGGGGAAAGGAACATAGCAACCTGAAGCGCCGCCGCAAGCAGGCAAAATGCGGGGTAAAGGAAATCTCTGTTCCTTATAAATATCGGAATCATAAGGCAAAGCATCGCAACACACGAAAGACCCGTTACACCGAACGCAAGTCCCCAAAGAAGCGAGCTTCCCGAATTTGCATACAGCAAATAAACGTAAAAGGCACACGAAAGAACGGAAAACGGGATAAGAGCCGCGGCAAAAAACGCAGTGCGGAGCATCCCAAGCTCCCGCGCCTTGATAAGCAGATAGATCGGCAAAACGGTAAGCAGAACCGAGTAAAGCACCGTGCTTCCGTTTTCTCCTATATTATAATTGACCACCACGCCGACGTTACCGAGAATACGGTCGATAAGCGGCTGTGCATAGAATTCGGGGTAATAACCCGTTCTTGCCTCGTTACCCGGGGCAAGGAACAAGGTGGCAAAGCAAACAAGCCCCACGGCAAAGCAAGCGGAAAAGACGGTGACGATCCTCCTCTTTTCGCTTTTTTCACGCCCTTCGAGGCACGAACGCAAAAGAAGATAGAAGCAAACGGCAAGGAAACCCGTGCTTGCCTGCTCTGTCGACTGACCGACAAGCACTCCGCAGGCAATAAGGAAGGGCACACATTTCCCGCCGCCCCTTTCGTAAAACGAGAGGGCAAAATATGTAAACGCAAGTAAGAACGCCATGGGGAAGAGATAGTTTACCGAGCCCGTCGCCCAGTACACCGTTCCCTTCACCATTTCAAGCGGCAGGGTGCCGAACAAAGCACACGCGGTAAGCAGCGCAAAGCCGAACCGCCTCGTATAAAAGCCGTACTTATGTGCGCTTGCGGCAATTGCGGCGGCAAAAAACACGGAAGCACCGATCGCCGCCATATTAAGTATGCCGAACAGTATAAGGCTTTTATCCCATAATAAAAGCTCAACAAGGAGATGAACGAGCACACGCCCGTTCACCTCCTCATAGTGTCTGATATTCTCGGAAAGAAAGTATTCGGAGGAGCGTGTGAAGGTAGCGTAATAATAATCGTCGCCAAACAAGGTCATAGAAAACACAACCACGGCCTGCAAGCACAAAAACAGTGCAAAAAAGCCACAGCAGAGCTTTACGACCTTATCCGTTGATGACCAAAATTTCTTCATACGCATTCTCCGTCAAATTAATGGGGAATTTCGGTATCGCCTTTATCGGAATCGGAGTTGTTTTCTTCGGTGCCTTCCTTTTCGGCAGCACCGTCGTTTGCCTCCTCTTTTTCCTTTTCTGCGGCCTTCTTTGCCGCCTCCTCAGCCTCTATAGCCTTACGGCGCTGCTCGTTTTCCTCTTCACTGCGGCGGCGCTTTTCCTCTGTCATCGCCTCCAGCTCCTCAAAGGTACAAGCACGCTCCATTGCCGCCTTGAACTGCTCCTCGTCCATTTCCTCGTTCTTGACAAGGAACTCGGCAATAAAATCAAGCTTATCGCGGCATTCATTGAGAATGCGCTTTGCATCCTCGTACGCCTTTTCAACAATATCCTTGATCTCCGCATCGATGATGGATGCGGTCTCCTCGGAATAATTGCGGTCGTTGGAGAAATCACGTCCGAGGAATACCTCGCCGTCGCTGTGCTCGGAGCCGTAGAGTATCGGGCCGAGCTTGTCGCTCATACCGAGACGGGTAACCATCTTACGTGCGATCTGAGTTGCGCGCTGAATATCGTTGGACGCACCGCCGGAAACGTCGTCAAACACGATAGCCTCCGCCGCACGGCCGCCGAGAAGCATGGAGATCTCCTCGCGCATCGCGTTGCGGTATACGCTGTACTTATCCTCGGTGGGAGGGGTAAGCGTGTAGCCGAGTGCTCTGCCGCTGGGAACGATGGAGATAAGCGTTACGGGGTCCTGAGTTTCCATCTTATAGGCAACGATCGCGTGTCCCGCCTCGTGATATGCGGTCTTAAGCTTTTCGCTGTCCTTGATCTTTGCGCTCTTCTTGGGCGTGCCGACGATTATCTTGAGGGAAGCCTCCTCAATATCGTTCATACCGATAAGCGCCTTGCGCTTTCTTGCCGCTATAAGCGCCGCCTCGTTTAAGAGGTTTGCAAGGTCTGCGCCCGTAAAGCCAACCGTGGTCTTTGCAACCTTGGCAAGGTCAACCTCCTCCTCGAAGGGCTTGCCCTTTGCGTGTACCTTCAGTATCTCCTCTCTGCCCTTCAGATCGGGGTAACCGACGGTTACCTGGCGGTCGAAGCGGCCGGGACGGAGAAGCGCGGGGTCAAGTATATCGGGGCGGTTGGTTGCGGCAAATACTATTACCGCATCGTTACCGTTAAAGCCGTCCATCTCAACGAGCAGCTGGTTAAGCGTCTGCTCTCTTTCATCGTGTCCGCCGCCGAGTCCCGCACCGCGGTGACGGCCGACAGCGTCGATCTCATCGATAAATATAATGCTTGCGGGGTGACGCTTTGCCGTCTCGAACAGATCTCTTACGCGGGAAGCGCCGACACCGACGTACATTTCAACGAAGTCGGAGCCGGAGATGGAGTAGAAGGGTACCTCCGCCTCACCCGCAACAGCCTTTGCAAGCAAGGTCTTACCTGTACCGGGAGGGCCCATAAGGAGAACGCCGCGCGGTATCTTTGCGCCGAGCTTCTTGAAGCGCTCGGGATCCTTTAGGAAGTCAACGACCTCCTCAAGCTCCGCCTTTTCCTCATCCGCACCCGCAACGTCGGTAAAGCGTACACGGTTCTTATCGGGGGTGTTTATTCTTGCGCGGGACTTGCCGAAGCCCGCACCGCCGATCTTGGAGCCCTTGCCGCCACCGGACATATAGCGCATCATAAATATGAACAGGCCGACAAATACGACCATAATGAGCGCGTAAGGAAGCACCGTAACCCACCAGCCGGATTTTGCGGGCTCCTCAAAATCGTACTCGGTAATCACACCGCGTGCGTACTGACCGTCCTCACCGAGCACGTACTTTTCAAATATCTGCTGGCGGAACATTTCATAATCCAGAAGGCGGAAGGAAACCGTTTTATCCTTTGCCTCGTTATCCGGCTCCGTATCGGAGCGGACCTTCATAACAAGCTCGGCATCCTGAGTTATCACGAAGCTACGCACCTGCTCGTTTACGAACAGATCGTAAATATCGCTGAATACAGGCTCCTCCTTGCTTGTTCCGTTCAGCATAGTGGTAACGGCAGTAATTGCCATAACCGCAAATACCAAATAGAGTAAAATCGTTTTGAAATTGTTTTTCATCAACAAAAAACCATGCCTTTTTCTTTATTTATTCTCGAATACGAAATTCGGTATACCAACGTACGGAAGCGTACGGTATTTTTCATCAAAATCAAGTCCGTAGCCGACAACGAAGTAGTCGGGGATCTCCTTACCCACGTAATCGGGGGTAAAGTTCACCTCACGGCGGGAGGGCTTATCAAGCAGAGTGCAGGTTTTTACACTGCGCGCACCCTTTTTATTAAGATGCTCTACAAGCATGCTGAGCGTTCTGCCGCTGTCGATAATATCCTCGATAATGAGGAAGTCGCAATTCTCAAGTCCGTCTCTGAGTATGTCAAGATGTATCTTAAGATTACCCGTGCTTACGGTACCGGCGCCATAGGAGGAGACCTTCATAAACTCCAGCTCTGCGGGCAGAGTTATCTTACGCATTATATCGCTCATAAAGGGAACGGAGCCCTTCAAAATTCCGAGCAGTACAAGATTCTTACCCTCAAAATCCTCACTTATCTTCTTTGCAAGTGCAGTTGTTATTGTGTCCAGCTCCTCTGCACTTACAAGCACGTGCTTCACTTCTTCGCTGATATTTATCATTTTTGTCCTCCGTATTAGCAATTCTCAGCCTTAATGTAATAAATGGTATAGTCTTTTCCGTCTTTTTTTGCTCCCGCACCGTCTCTGACACCGAAGCCGGGAACCCAAAGTATCCCCTCCGCGTCACAAACAACGGGAATTATATCTCTATCGCGCACAGTGTACTGTGCCGCGTTAAGAAGCTTTTTTAATTTGCGCGTCATACCGCCCGTGCGGTATGCATCTCCGTTTTCACGGCTTCTCGCAAAAACGCCTTTTTTAATTGTATCACCGCAAAGGCGCGCGAATATTGACAAATTGTAAACTTTGTGCGATGGATATGTGATTTTTTCCTCCCCGTCGGGTAAAACGAGAAGCACAGAGCCGTCGGGAAGAATATTTTCCCCCTCGTTTATCTCCACTCTGTACGGTATCGGAGGCTCGGCGGCGCTTGCAAAGCACAGTCTGCCCCGCTCGCATCTCACTACGGTATCCCCCGGTAAATATACGGAAAACGGCTCGCCCCCCTCGGCAAGCTTGGCGCAAACGGCATCAAGATGCACGCTTTCCGCCCTTTTGCCCGTCTCCCGCTCAAAGGCAAGCATCAAAACACGCGCCGTAATGGCGGGGTGAAGCGCACGCAGAGCGGCAGACTCAAATCCCTCCGAATACAGCTCACCAAATACCCTCTCCGCCTCGCACTCAAGATAATCCCGGTCACGCCGCAGATTACGCGACATACGCGATGCCGCATTCGCAAAGCCGCCGTAAAGCGTATCGAGCCTCGGTATTACCTCTGCCCTTATATAGTTGCGCGAATACTCTGTCTCCGCATTCGTGCAGTCGGTAACGTATTCAAGGGAATTGACAGCGCAGTAATCCTCCACCTCCGCACGGGTGACGTATATAAGCGGGCGCACGATATTATCCCTTACGGGAGGAATACCGCAAAGCCCCCTGATACCGCCGCCGCGGGTAAGGTTAAACAGCACCGTTTCCGCATTGTCGCTTGCCGTATGCGCGGTAGCTATCCGCTTATATTGCGGATTTTTTTCTACAAGCTCGGCAAAAAAAGCATATCTTACGTCTCTTGCCGTCTCCTCAAAGCCTCTTCCCTCTTTTTTCGCAAGTGCGGCAACGTCCGTACGCAGTACCTCGATAGGCACAGCGTAATCGGCACATATACGTCTGCAAAACGCCTCATCGGCATCCGCATCCGCACCGCGCAGCATGTGGTTGACGTGTGCGCACGCAAGCGGCACGCCCGCATCCGCGCAAGCGGGGATAAGCGCGTGAAGCAGTGCGTGCGAATCCGCACCGCCCGACAGGGCAACTATAATGCCGCCATCAAGCATTTTGTACTCTTCCGTCGCCTTTTTCAGCTTTTCGGTAAGGATATGCTCCTTATCCGTTATTCTGTTGTCTTGCCTGCATAAGCTTTTCTTCATCCTCGGGCGCCAGCGTAATGAACTTGGTG
>JAFOAB010000017.1 GCA_017382555.1 Clostridia bacterium | reverse complement strand
TCGCGCTGTCCGCTTTTGTCATTCTTGAAGGAGCGACAGCGACTGAAGAATCTAAGCGGACAGCACAAAGAATGACAGGCGGCTTTTAATTAAAAAGCTTATCCTCGTTTACCGGCGCGTTACCAAGCTTCGTATCAACAGCCGCAAGAGCCTCCTCGCGCGTGTCATACACCTCCGATTCGGCAAGCACCCATTCCCCGCTTACGGGGTCGATAAGCTCCATATCAAAAACAAAGCTTCCGTAAATGTACTTTACGTGTGCGCGAATGCGATAGCTGTCAAAAAGCACGATGCGCTGTGTGCTTCCGGTGTCAACGCCGTCATAACGGTGCATATAACCCATATACGAGTCGATACGGCGCATACGGCGCTCTCTTTCCAGCGTAAGCTTGCCCGCCCTATCCGCTACAAAGAACGAGGCGATGATTGCAAGAAGCGCGGCAAAGTAAAACGCAAGCCAAATCACGTCCTCCTCGGGTGTAAGCTCAGATGGTGCCTTTCCGCCCGTAAGCTGTGAGCAAAGTACAACGTTGAGCACAAGAGAAGCAAGCAAAATACACACCGCAGTCATCGCAACGATATGTGCCCTTTTTGCCTTTTCATAGGCGGCGCGCTCATTTCGCTCGTTTATATCCCACGGCTTTTTACCGCAATTGACAAGTGAGGAAACGTCCTCCTTGCTTGCGGGAGCGGTGACCGTATATGCATTTTTTGCGGTAAAAATACGAAGCGCACTACCGATAACGGCAACGTCCTCAACCTCCGATATCGGAATATCGAGAGTGCGATTCATACCGTAACGCGCCCTTACCCTACCGTCCTCTATACGCAAAAACGCACCGCGCCCAAAGGTAAACAGCATAAAGCCGAGGCATCCGAGCGCAAAAAACGCAAGCGAAGCGGAAAAGCAGAGAACGATGCTTGACGACGTCGACATCATTTCTATCTCATCAAGTCCCCATACAAAAAGCCTTACTCCACATGCCGTACCGACGATAAAAAGAGAAGCGGCGAATATATATAAGCTGAATTTATTTTTCATATCTTGCCCCCGTGTTTGTAATTTAATTTTACACAAAAAGCACGTGCAAGTCAATAAAAAAGGGGCTGTAAAGAAACACAAGTTTCTTTACAGCCCTAAGGGGATAGGAAAAAATGGCTGGAACTTTTTTTACATCCCCTTTTATGTTCTTACTTGGAAAGGGTGAGTGTTATCTCGTATGGAGAGGTTGCCATTGCGGAAGCCTTGAGGGAGATAACTACGGTATTTTCTGCGGTGATCTTACCCTCGGTAACGGTGCCCTCGGAATCGGTGAAGATGAACTTATCGCCATCGATCTTGTAGGTGCCGGTTGCGGATGCGCCGTCCATATCCTGACCGTCCATAGCGAACTTAACGCTGTAGGAGAAAGCTCCGTCAGCGCCTACGGTTGCGCTGTAATTGTAAACAACGGTACCCGCCATTGCACTTTCCTTGGTATATGCGCCTGCATAGTTACCTGCCGCAACGGTGTAAACGTCTGCATCAGCTGCAGGGGCATCGGTTGCGGGAGCATCGGTTGCGGGAGCTTCCGTGGTAACGGGGTCGGTGGTTGCGGGAGTTGTGTTGCCGCAAGCAACTGCGGAAAGCATAAATGCGGCGATAAGAAGTGCGATAATAATGCGTTTCATGGTTTTTTCTCCTTAATTAAAGAGTATATTTTTCCCAAAGAGCCTCGAACGTCTCCTTGGATTTGGGTTCTACCGTGTTGTCTGCACCTCTGCGCAGGTAAACGGAAAGCGCTGTGCTTTCATCCTCGTTTACAAACGCAACGCTGAGGCTCTCCTTGCCGCCGTAAAGCGTTTCGCGCACAAGGAATATCGCGTAAAGATTTTTTGCGAATATGAGGGAGGTAAGCTCCATCTCTCCGCTTGCGGCCTTGATAATTTTCGTGCCTCTCATATCCATTGCCGCGGGGAGTGCGCAGGTGAGCTGAAGCACCGCACTGCCCGTATCAAGGTGAAGCATAACCTTATCAAGCTCTGCAAGCGCACCGTAGACCGCGTCAAAGTCCTCAACGGGTACGGGAATTGCATTTTTCATACCGTCGAGCAGCTGCCAGTCGGTAATCTTCAATTCCTCCGCCGCCGAGCGCAGATGCGCCTCGGGATTAGCGGCAAAGAACTCCTCTATCCTCTCCGGAAGGGTTTTCTTTATATGCGGATTCTGCGGATGGAGATGCTTTTCCTTCATTTCGTTCTGCATCGTTTTTATGCAATGCGGAACGGTGTAGTATTTTGCGTGTGCGGCAATGCACTCGCGGCATTTGCCGTAATTGGGGCATTCGGGTCTGCAGGGGCAGTTAAGCTCTTCCATATTACTCTCCGTTTCCGATGCGGTGGCATCTTGCCATATGCTCCTCGCCCACGCTCATGGCAGGGGGAAGCGGTACGGTACGGCATTTTTCGCACGCCTTGGGGCATCTGTTTGCAAATCGGCAAAGATCCGGCGGATCGATGGGGGATCTCGCCTCACCCGTAAGGATGATGCGCTCACGCGCCTTTGAGGGATTTACCTCCAGAATTGCCGACATCAGCGC
Source organism: Clostridia bacterium (assembly GCA_017382555.1). Classification (GTDB taxonomy): domain Bacteria; phylum Bacillota; class Clostridia; order Oscillospirales; family CAG-272; genus RUG12395. The sequence goes on along the minus strand of JAFOAB010000017.1, from coordinate 9,779 downwards.
CTCCGTGTACGGAGTTTGCGGATTTTCGAATATCTCCTCCGTTCTTCCGCTTTCCCTAACCTCTCCGAGGTACATTACGCTCATATGGTCGGTTATGTGCTTGATAAGCGAAAGATTGTGGGAGATAAACAGATAAGTAAGTCCGAACTCCTCCCTGAGATCGAGCAGCAGATTGCATATAACCGAATAAGCGTTTTTTCTGACCCGAAAATTGCAATGTTTTCCAACAAATACTGCAAAAAAATCGAACCGTTGACAAAAACCACACCTCCAAAATGACGGATACCAACGATCAGGTTGCAAATAAAGCAATTTAGACACGTATAGGCGGATTCCATATCCACCCTTCACAAAAAACAAAACGGCTTGTGGCACCTGCCTTAGAGCAGATGCCACAAGCTGATTTCTTTTCTCTTATCTTTCTATTATCCCCGGTGCCAAGCTTCAACGGCATCAAAAAACGCGTTTATATTCGCCCAGCTTGCGTGGTGCGGAATATCACAGCCCGAGGAGATGACAAAATTCGGCTTATTTCCACACTTATCAAGCAATGCGTTAACGGCATCGCGCATACCCTCGGGAGTACCATCCGCAAACTGCGCAACGGGGTCGATATTACCCATACAGATAATATCGGAGGGTGCCTTCTCAAGCACCTCTGCCATATCCACCGCATTACCGAAGTGGTAAGCCGCCGCTCCCTGCGAGAGAATACCGTCAAGCATTCCAAGCACGGCATTTCCGCAGTTATGATAAATAACGGCAAAATCGTCATCCTGCACGGCATCAATTATTTTTTTAACGTAAGGCACGGAAAATTCCTCCGCCATTGCGGGGCTCATTATACCGGCAAGCGGCTCTGCCATAACTATACCCGATGCGCCTACGTTTTTAAACGCCTTTGCGTAAGATATCAAATATTCCGTTGCTTTTTCAAGCACCTTTTCAACCGTTTCGGGCTCGTCAAAGCAAAGGTACATAATCTCCGTGACGTCCATAAGTCTGCCCGCAAGCGAAAATGGACCGATAATACCCGCAAGCACGGGCTTATCCTTTATGCGCTCCGATGCAAGACGAATACCCTCAATGCATACGCCCGCCCTGCCCGCATCAAGTGTGGGAACGCAAAGCGCGTCCGCCTCCGCCTCGCAGGTGACAAGGGTACCCGTGATTGCGGGCACCTCATCCGGCGCAAAACGCACCTCGGCACCGAACGCCTCCGCCTCCACGGAAAGATCCATAAGGCTGATGGCGGCAAGCGTTGCCGTAGAGCCCGCAACAGTCTCTATTGCTCTTGCCTGAAGCTCCGCATCCTTGCAAAGCGCCTCGACAGTAACGCCAAGCCTCTGAGCCGCGGGAAAGGAGAGTATCGGCAGCGCCCGTTTTTTATCCGCGCTTGCCGCACTTTCAAGCAGCTTTTTAATATTTTCTTTCATAGCTGATCCTCATCAAACGGGCTTATCGGGCGCGGGACAGCTCTTCACAAGCACAACGCGCTCTCCACCCGAGATCTCCACTATCTTCTCCACGGGCATTCCCGCGCAGGGATTTACGTACAGTATCTGATCCTCGCGCAGCCCCTCAAGATACAGCGCAAGATCCTCTGCCGCACGGTCGTTCAGCTGTATGGAGCGCAGATTTTTCATATTGCGGAAGGTCTCCATATGCTGTGTATGAGAGCCGCAAAGGTGTATCATACCGCCGTTTTCGTATTCTCCGAGCAATGCATTATCAAGCTCTGCAATAAACTCGCGGTACATATCTCCGCCAAGAAGCTGTGTCGTACAGCCGCAAAGCTGACCGTATCCGGGCGGCTGAGTACGCGCCCATGAAATAACGGGCTGCAGCTGCTCCTTCGAGATATTGTTAATATACCATCTGTGCAAAGTGCGTATAAGGGTGTTTATAACGTCAAGATCGTGGCGCACCGCATCCTCGTCCTCGTACATCGCAATAAGCGCCTCCTGACCGTAGAGGTTAAGGAGTATGTTAAGTGCGCTTGAAAGCGTGGGCATACCGAAAAGCGGAAGCTTAACGTCCGCATCAAGGAACGCTCTTGCGGCACGGACGGACATCTGCCACGTTTCGTCCTTATCAAGGTCGGGCATTTCAAGCGAGCCGATGGGCGTGGTAAGATAATCCGCATTCCACTGACCTGCGTGGAAATGCACGTTTGCGCCAAGCATTCTGTCAATATAATGCACTCCATACGGAGGGAACTCCACGCAAACGGGGGTGAAGCCGTCGGTAAGCGTTGGCTTCTGCGTAAGCATAAGCTCAAGGCAGTCCGTCACCCATCCCTCGGGATCTGTGTAAAGATATGAGTTATCCTTCGGGCGCGGTACGATACCGTGGAGGGTGAATACCTTTTTTGAATTATATTCGTTTTCCTTGCCGTCAAACAGATCGCGCATACGGTCAAACCACGTATCACGCTCGGCAATCAACGCCGCATCATTTAAATATGCGTGTGCCTCGGCAGATAGCTTTTTCATTGCAATTCTCCTCTTATGCCTTGCAGAACTCGACAGCCATATTAGCCGCGGTAGCCGCATCGTCGCTATACGCATCCGCACCTATCTGCTTGCAGAAATCCTCTGTAACGGGTGCGCCGCCGATCATTATCTTCACCTTGTCGCGTATGCCTGCCGCCTCTGCCGCCTTAACCACCTCGTCCATAACGTGCATAGTGGTGGTAAGAAGCGCAGAGCAGCAAATTACCTGACAATTTTCTTCAATTGCCGTCTTTATAAACGTTTCCGCGGGGACGTCGGTGCCGAGATCAACGACCTCAAGTCCCTTGCCCTCCATCATCATCTTTACAAGGTTCTTACCGATATCGTGCAAATCGCCGTGTACGGTGCCGATGCACACCTTGCCCGCCGCCTTAACACCGTTTGCGGCAAGATGGGGCTTGAGTATCTGTGCCCCCATATTCATCGCGCGCGCGGCAACAAGCACCTCGGGAACGTATATTTCGTTATTTTTAAACTTTTCACCAATAACGTCCATACCGGAGAGAAGACCCTCGTTAAGTATCTTTTCGGGATCGGCACCCTCGGCAAGTGCCTGCTCTACGAGCTGTGCAACTATCTTGCCTCTTCCCCGCTGAAGCTTTTCGGAAATTTCGCTCAACACAACCATAATTCTTTCTCCCTTTTCCTTGGCCGATCTTTTGCTCGACCTGTATTGGCTCGGCGTGGTACCGAAGCTTGTATGAAAATTTTTATAAAACGAGTTAATGTCTCGCACTCCGCACGCATTTGCAATCTGCTCGACCGTCATATCCGTTTCGCAAAGAAGCTTGCAGGCGTGGTTGAGGCGAATATTGCGCAGATATACGGAAAACGCCTCGCCCGTAAAATCCTTAAAAAGTCTGCTGAGATGCGATTTGCTGATAAACAGCGCATCCGCAATGGCCTCAAGGCTTAGCTCGCTGTTGCCGAAGCCCTCCATAACCATTCGCACGGCAACGCCGACGTTATGCCACTCCTTGGAAATGCCGTTTTGGCTGTGCTCCGCCTCGCCGATATATCTGCCAAGCGTGATAAAAAGCATCTGAAGCTGTGCACGTACCGCGCATTCCCAATTCTGTTTTTTGGTCGCGATCTCGCAGGCGATATTTTCCATCACGATGGAAATATCGTTGCAAGCGCTTGCGTTAAGAGTAGCGTACGCAATAACGGAGCCGCCACCGAAAATGCCGTAGCAGTAATTTGCGCTACCAATATCGGCAAATCGCCCTTCAACCCAATCGCGTATATCGAAATACATACGGCGGATATGCATCTCCGCGCCCTTCTCCGAAACGAAGCAATTATGCGGAATATCGGGCGGGATAACGAAAATATCACCCTTTTTACACGGAATAGCCTGCCCGAACACACGGCACTCGCCGCTTCCGTCGGTAACAAGATCGACCTCGAACACCTCGTTTGCGCAAAGCTGCTCTGCCGTCATCTCTGCAGGAGCAAGCAGCCTACACACTACATTTTCGCAAGTAATCTTATAACCGCGTAACAGCGAGGCGGCACTGTTCCACCTTGGCGATACCATACGTCCGCCTCCCTTCAGATAATTGACCGCGTTTTTCGGTCTTTTATTAAATTATACACTACATTCTTGGTAAAATAAATCTTTTTCTCTCCTTTTTATGTTTTTTTAGCGAACAAAACCATATAAAGAGAGCGCAAAAAAGAATACCCCCAACGGGCACCGAACGCCCGTTGGGGGATATTACTTATAGGATCGCATTAAGCCTTATTCACATATCACCGAAACAGTCTCGCCCATCAGCTCCGCATAATAGAGCTTACCGCGTGCGGATATCTGCGTCTGGCGCTTGGCGGGGTCGGGATTGACGATGACGAAGGTCAATTTTCCGCCGTTATCTATTGCAAAGCCCTCGCATTTCTGCTTGGTTTTGGGGTATTCGAACATCGCGCCCTGAATTATCTCGTCGCTCTCAATGGGGTAGATAACGGACTGCGCGTCAATATGCTTTGCAATGCACTCAAACGCACGGTACTGACCGCTATATGAGAGCGCACCGCTTGCGCTGTTGCGCGTTACAAGTCCGCCGCAGCCGAAGGGGCCGATATTCGGCCAACCCGTTTCGTCAAGCATCAAATTCCAGCCCGTAAATGAGCTGTAGCCGCACTTCAGCGCACGCGTCATCATAATTGCCCACTTACAAACGTCGGTGGAATAATTATCGTAAAGACGCGGTCCCGCCTCTGTGAAATGAAGCTTGAGGTTGGGATATTTTTCGGTAAGAACGGCAGTCTGCTCCACCTTGCCGCCGTAATAGTGGAATGCCGCCGCGTTTGCAGCCTTTGCGACCTCGGGATGCGTCTCGAGCGTCCACAGCACTCTGTCGATGCCCGAGAAGTTGTGGTCATACATCCATATCTCGGTATCAAGGCCGTTTTCAGCAAGCTTTTTGCGGAGGGAAACGATGTATTTTGCCTCGGTATCGGGGTTCCATACACACGCCGCCATACGCGCATACTGATTGTTTTCCGGCTCGTTTTGCGGAGTTATTGCGGAGATCTTGATGCCGTGCTCGGCATACGCCTTGATGAAGCGCACAACGTACTCGGCAAAGCAATCCACGTACTCGTCGCGCATATGACCGCCGCACATCTTTCCGCCCGTCTTCATCCAGCCGGGAGGGCTCCACGGAGATGCGAAAATATAAAGATCGGGATTTACCGCAAGTGCTTCCTTTATCATGGGAATTACGTATTTTTCATCCCTTGCCACAGAAAAATGCTTAAGCTCCGTATCAAAGGGCACGTCATCATAGGAATAAAGCTCGGCGGAATAATCGCTTGCGCCGATGCTTACGCGGGCAACGGAAAGTCCAAGACCCTTTTTGGTAAAGATACTCTCAAGGAACGCTACGCGCTCCGCCTTCTCCATTTTATCGAGCAGATAGCAGGACGAGCCCGTCAGCGCAATGCCGACACCGCGAAAGTCGCGCACAGAAGCCCTATCCGACGTTTCAAGCGTAACAGCCGCCGCAAGCCCCTCGCACTCAAAAACCTCGCGCACGAGGCGGTCGCCGTTTTTGTTTACGGAATACTGTACCATATCTTCCTCCCAAGCCGTTTTTTTCAGTTTAGCATATACGCACGCAAAATTCAACATCAAATAAGCGCAAAAATTCCCCAACGGAGATTCCGTTGGGGAATTTTAATCATTTACTGCTGTGCGCTGAACTTGTTGTTGATGTTCTTGATGGTGTTTTCGGCCATTCTCTTACCCGCGGTGTAGATACGCTCGAAGTTGTTGTTGAGCGCCTTCATCATATCGGTAAGGCTACCGGTGTAACCGCCGACGCCGTAGAATACGCCCGCATCGAAGGATCTGTTGGCAAAGATGATCTCGAGGCACTTAATGCTCTCCTCGTCACGAGCCTCGCGTCCCTTAAGGGTCTGCTCGTAGTATGCGGGAGTTACGTACTTCTGGGAAACGTATGCAATGTACTCGGTGATAGCGCCGGTACGCTCAAGATCCTGATTGTGAAGCTCTACGCAGTACATATTGGAATAGGTAGCACTTACGTATCCGCCGTACTCGCCCTGTGCATCGTCAAACATAGGATAGGGGATGATACCAAAATCCATCTCCGCATCTCTGAGCTGGGGAACGTTACGGAAAATGGTGGTAGCAAAGAGGCCCTGCTCGTTTGCGAACATACCGAGCATACCGCCAACCGCATTTACCTTTGCGCTGTAAAGAGACGCAACGGTATTGATGGAGTAACGGGAGTCAAAGCAAAGGGTGGTGATTCTGGTTGCGAGGGTGGTATTTCTGTCGCTGTACATGGTAAGCGCAAATTCGCTCGTTTCGGGGTCTACACCCGCGATCTTGGATCTTGCACCGCCGAAGCTTGCCTGGAATGCGTCGTTCCAGCAAAGCAGACCGAAGCGGTCGTACTCGCTCATCACGTCGTCACCGTTAAGGTCCTCGGAAACCATACGAACGTATTCCTCGAACTTATCCCAGGTCCACTTGCCGTTAAGCACGAGATCGTAGATATCGTTGATATTGTTCTCCGCCGCAATGGTCTTGGAGAAGAGGATACAGTGGGTTGCAAGGTTGTCGGTAATACCGATATCACCGGTGGAGAAGAACATCTTGCCGTAAATACCAAGGTCGATATTTGCACGGGAATCCCACCAAGAACGGCTGAGATCGATGTAAGGAACCTCGTAGAGGTCGACAAGGTATCCGTTGGGAGCAGCAGATGCCGCGTGCCAGGTACTTACACCGCAAAGGTCGTACTGGCTCTCGCCCGCTGCGTAGTCCTTGCGGAGCGCCTGGGTACCAACGCCGGAGGAGAATACGTCACCGGAAAGCTCAACGCTCTCGATGATGATGTTGAACTTGCTCTCAACCTCGGAATTGCGCTTGAAGATAGCATCGTTTACAACGTCATAGTCTGCATTTTCAACGGAGAAATCGTTGAATACGATGGAGTTACCCAAGCAGGAGAGGATGACGAAATCGTAGCTGTCGTAATCAAGCCCCTCGGGAATATCGGGATATTCCGTAACAACGGGAGCATCGGTAACGGGAGCCTCGGTGGTAGCCGCGGGATCCGCTACGGTAGTAACAGCCGCAGGAGACTTTTCTCCGCATGCAACAACGAAGGGAACGAGCATGCATACGAGAAGTAAAGTAGCAATAATCTTTTTCATAGTCAAATCAAAGCCCTTTCTTTTATTAAAATCAGTGTAACATATTTGCACCGAAAAGTCAATATTTGTATACAACACACAACACTGTGAATTTTTCACAATTTTTTCCGCATTTTATCGTCATGAAAAATTCCCTAACGGATGGCATCCGTTAGGGAATTTAAATCATATTCCGTTGTAACGCTTTGTTACTGCTCAGCGCTGAACTTCTGGTTAATGGTCTTGATTCTGTTCTCCGCCATTCTCTTGCCTGCGTTGTAGATACGCTCGAAGTTGTTGAGGAGCTGCTTCATCATATCGGTAAGGCTGCCGGTGTAATTACCGATCTCGTAGAATACGCCCGCATCGAAGGATCTGTTGGCAAAGATGATCTCAAGGCACTTAATGCTCTCCTCGTCACGAGCCTCGCGTCCCTTAAGAGTCTGCTCGTAGTACGCGGGAGTTACGTACTTCTGTGAAGCATAAGCAATGTACTCGGTAATCGCACCGGTACGCTCAAGATCCTGATTGTGAAGCTCTACACAGTACATATTGGAGTAGGTTGCGCTTACGTATCCGCCGTACTCGCCCTGTGCATCGTCATACATAGGATAGGGGATAATACCGAAGTCCATCTCCGCATCTCTGAGCTGGGGAACGTTGCGGAAGAGGGTGGTAGCGAAGAGACCCTGCTCGTTTGCGAACATACCGAGCATACCGCCAATCGCATTTACCTTGTTATAATAAAGGGTGGAAACGGTATTGATGGAGTAACGGGAGTCAAAGCAAAGAGACGTAATTCTGGAAGCAAGGGTGGTATTTCTGTCGCTGTACATAGTAAGTGCAAATTCGCTCGTTTCGGGGTCTACACCCGCGATCTTGGCTCTTGCACCGCCAAAGCTTGCCTGGAAGGCATCGTTCCAGCAAAGCAGACCGAAGCGGTCATACTCGTTCATCACGTCATCACCGTTAAGATCCTCGGAAACAACGCGGACGTACTCCTCGAACTTGTCCCAGGTCCATTTGCCGTTAAGAACAAGGTCGTAAATATCGGTAATATTCTTCTCTGCCGCGATGGTCTTGGAGAAGAGGATGCAGTGGGTCGCAAGGTTATCGGTAATACCGATATCACCGGTGGAAAAGAACATCTTGCCGTAAATACCGAGGTCGATATTGGCACGGGAATCCCACCAAGAGCGGCTGAGGTCGATGTAAGGAACCTCATAAAGGTCGATAAGGTATCCGCTGGGCGCCGCAGCTGCCGCGTGCCAGGTGCTTACCGCACAAAGGTCATAAAGGCTCTCGCCTGCCGCATAGTCCTTGCGGAGCGCATCGGTACCTACACCGGAGGAGAATACGCTACCGGAAAGCTCAACGCTTTCGATAACTATGTTAAGGGTGCTTTCAACGTCGGAATTGCGCTTGAAAACAGCGTCGTTTACAACGTCGTAATCTGCATTTTCAACGGAGAAATCGTTGAAGTTGATGTAATCGCCAAGACAAGCCAGTATAACGAAATCATAGCTGTCATAATCAAGCTCCGCGGGAATATCGGGATATTCCGTAACAACGGGAGCCTCGGTTACGGGTGCATCCGTAGCGGTGGGCGCATCGGTAATCGGGTCCGTGCTTGCGGCGGGTGTCTTTTCTCCGCATGCAACGGCAAAGGGAATGAGTATGCATACGAGAAGCAAGGTTGCAATAATCTTTTTCATATCTTTCACTATAGCCCCTTTCATTTAATAAAAACAGTATACCACAGCCAAAAGTTGCTGTCAATGCTTCTAAACGATTGCAAATAACAAAAACCGCAGAAAAAAATCTGTCGGTTTTATACGCCCTTTTCTTCTTGACAGATGCCACGGGGTGATGTAGTATTATTTTAGGGAGATTCCCGATATCATCTAACACAAAAAACACGGAGGATGACTATGAAAATCACGATTATGGGTGCGGGAAGCACGGTATTTACCAAGGCGGTGCTCGGTGACGTTATGCTTACGGAGTGCCTGAGAGAATGCGAGATCGCGCTTTACGATATCGACGGCAACCGATTAAACGAATCCAAGCTGATAGTAGATAAGCTGAACGATAAATATAACGAGAACAGAGCAAGGATAAGCACCTACCTCGGTGTGGAGAACAGAAAGGACGCACTCCGCGGTGCGGATTTCGTTATCAACACCATTCAGGTCGGTCTTTACGATCCCTGCACGATAATAGATTTTGAGATACCGAAGAAGTACGGCCTGCGCCAGACGATTGCCGACACGCTCGGCATCGGCGGTATCTTCCGCGGTCTGCGCACCATCCACGTGTTAAAGGATTTTGCCGCGGATATGGAGGAGGTCTGCCCCAATGCGTGGTTCCTTAACTACACGAACCCCATGGCTATCCTTGCGGGATATATGCAGAGATACACGAACGTAAAGACCGTCGGCCTCTGCCACAGCGTGCAGGTTGTAAACAAGCGCTGTATGGAGCATCTCGGTATGGATTACAGCCGCTTTGGGCATTCCGTTGTTGCGGGCATCAACCATCAGGCTTGGCTGCTTGAGATCTACGATAAGGACGGCAACGACCTCTACCCCG
>JAFOAB010000256.1 GCA_017382555.1 Clostridia bacterium | reverse complement strand
TGAGAAAATCTCCGCGGCGGTGTAATCTGCCCGTCGGTTTTCTGTTTTCGTCCAAAACGTCCCAAAGCTCGTTTGACGAGGTCTGAAGATTAAGCCACCATTGCACAGCCGCATAGAGGGGCGGCTGTATCTCGGGATACGCAAGCTCCGCGGGAAGCGCAGAAAAATAACCTTTTTCCGCTATCTCACTGCCTTTAGGAATCTCCGCAAACGAACGTACGCTTGCAAAATACAGCTTACCATAGGCAACCGCACCGTCAATATCAACCGAATAGGAGCTTATCTCCTTTATATCGTAATCAACTGCGCCCGTCTCCTCAAAAAGCTCGCGTTTTGCGGCTTCAAGCGGCGTTTCACCTGCTTCAATATGTCCTCCGGGAATCTCCCAAGTGTCGCGGTTTTTGTGGCGCACAAGCACCCATCCTTCATCGCACTTTGCCGCAACTACGGCAAATTTCAGCTTTTCATCCTCTATTTTTTCGGTTCTGTGTATCTCTACCTTTGTCATATCTACCTTCAATTACCGTAATTTAATCCCTTTGCGCGAAGATGCTCATCATAAGCGTAGCGCACAACGGTAAATTTGCCGTTTTCGTACGCAAGCTCGGTGACGGAGGCATTATCTCCCCACGGTATGTTTTTCGTCTCCTCGGGCGAATATCCCATATAATATGCGGAAACAGAGCGAATTACCGCCGCGTGCGTAAAGCAAAATACGCTTTTGCCCTCATTTGCCTCTGCAATCTCGCGAAGCGCAATATCAATTCGGTCACGCACCTCGATAAAGCTCTCGCCGCCCGTCGGACGACTCATTCCCACGTTATATTTCCAGACTTCTCTATCCTCGGGATACTTTTCGTCTAACTCAGCCATCGTCAAGGTCTCCCAAAGACCCGCATAAATCTCACGCAGCTTTTCGGTTTTAATAACGTCCATATTCTTCACCCTTGCGGTGTGAAGCGCGGTGTTATATGCACGGATAAGATGGCTGGAGTAGATAACGTCCGCGTGAATGTCCTTCAGATACTGCGCCGCTGCCTCTGCCTGCAGATGCCCCTTTTCCGTTATATCAAGATCGGTATGACCGATAAATACGTGCTTGCTGTTCGCCTCGGATTCACCGTGGCGAATGAGATAAATTTTAGTCATAAAGCGCTCCATTTAAGAAGATACGTAAATTATACACCACCATTACAAAAAAAGCAATAAACGGCCCGAAGAAAGAATTTCTCGGACCGTTTATCATATTGGATTAATTACTCAGCGAGACCGGAGAGCTTGATTCTCTCCTTCATGTAGCTTACGTCCTCGCCCTTAACGTTTGCCCAGTTCTGGGAGAAGAGTGCCTCTGCCTTAGTGGTAAGTACGTGGCTCATCATCTCCTTGAGAAGAGGATAACGAAGTGCTACTGCATCGGTACCTGCCATATAAGCCTCGTTTACGTCATAAGTGCTCTTAAGGCTTGCTGCGAGAATACGGGGTGCATCGGGAGTCTCAGCATAGCAATCCTTGATTGCACGGATGATCTTGTACATATCCATACCCATTGCGGTTGCGCGGGTTACGAAGGGACAGATTGCCTGTGCGCCTACCATAGCCGCTACTGCTGCCTGAGATACGGAGAAGAGACAGGTTGCTACGCAGAGAATATCCTTCTCGCGGAGCTTCTTGATTGCTCTGAAGCCCTTCTCGTCTGCAATGATCTTTCCGCGTACACGGTCGCTCTTCTCGTGGAGCTCCTCTACGCGATATGCGATCTCCTCTGCATCTCTGCCGTGTACCTGAATGTATACGGGGATGTTTCTTCCGTCATCACTTGCTGCAAGAAGTGCATCGGTGATCTCGGAAAGGGTCATCTTGCCCTGATAGTACTGCTCAAATCCCTGGGGGTTGGTAAGAATACCGGTTACTCCAAGCTCGGTACAAATTCTTACGTCTTCAAGAGAGCCTGCGCCGTAAATTTCCATTTTGTTTTTCCTCCAACATAATTGTTAGTAATTTATCAACCATTGCAGTATAACATTGCATTATATTATAAGCAAGTCCAAAGCTTTTAAAGGACAAGAAATGAATAGCTTATGACAAGAAATGCATACTTAGCTTTATCAACAAAAAGGCGGTGCACTTATTGTGCACCGCCTAATAGCCAAAGACTTTTATATTAATACATACCGCCCATTGCAGCCGCAGGATCAGCCGCGGGAGCAGGCTCCTTAATGTCGGAAACAACAGCTTCGGTGGTAAGAACGGTGGAAGCAACGGATGCCGCGTTCTGGATTGCGGAACGGGTAACCTTGGTGGGGTCAACGATACCGGACTTGATCATATCGCAGTAGGTCTCGGTATACGCATCAAAGCCCCAATCAAGCTGCTTCTTGCTTCTAACGTTGTTAACAACAACAGAACCCTCGAAGCCTGCGTTCTCCGCGATCTGACGGAGGGGCTCCTCAAGTGCGCGAACCACAAGCTTAACACCGGTGCGCTCGTCGCCGTCAACGGTATCGATAAGAGCTGCAACGTCATCAATGATGTTAACGAGTGCAACACCACCGCCTGCAACGATTCCCTCTTCAACAGCTGCCTTGGTAGCGTTGAGAGCGTCCTCAATGCGGAGCTTCTTTTCCTTCATCTCAGCCTCGGTAGCTGCACCAACCTTGATTACGGCAACGCCGCCTGCAAGCTTAGCAAGTCTTTCCTGAAGCTTTTCCTTATCAAACTCGGAGGTGGTAGCCTCAAGAGCGGCACGGATCTGTGCAACTCTTGCCTTGATCTCCTCGCTGTTACCTGCACCGTCAACAATGATGGTGTTTTCCTTGTTAACCTTAACCTGGCGAGCGCGTCCGAGCATATCGAAGGAAGCATCCTTAAGCTCAAGACCAAGCTCGGAGGTGATAACCTCGCCGCCGGTGAGAGTCGCAATATCGATGAGCATCTCCTTACGTCTGTCACCG
>JAFOAB010000255.1 GCA_017382555.1 Clostridia bacterium | reverse complement strand
TAAGATCTGGCGCCGTTGGTCTGCCGTTACCTCCATTCTTACGGATACCCTCCCCGGCATCCGCGTCATCAAGGCATTTACAAACGAAAAGAAGACCATCGGCAACTTTGATCACTACAACGACGAGTGGCTCAAGACCGACATCAAGAGTGCGCGTATCACAATTACGTTCCCGCACATTACCTCGTTCCTTATCAGCTGCGGCTCTCTTCTTATCTGGCTTGTCGGCGGCTCGCAGGTTATCGGCGGCTCTTCCGAGATAACCGCAGGTCTGCTTATCTCCTTCATTTCCTACACGGGCACCTTCTACGGTCCCGTAAACTTCTTTGCAAACCTCAACGATTCCTTCCAGCACACCCTTGCGGCGGCGGAAAGAATTATGGATATACTGGATGCGGAGCCCGAGCACGATTTCTCGAACGGCGAGCATCCCAAGAACATCAAGGGTAAGATAGAGTTCAGAAACGTGAACTTCTCCTTTGACCGTTCCAAGAAGACCCTTTCCAATATCAATTTCGTAATTGAGCCCGGTGAAACGGTCGGTATCGTAGGTACCACCGGATCGGGTAAATCCACTCTTATCAACCTGCTAATGCGCTATTATGACGGCTATGACGGCGAGATACTGATGGATGATATCGACATCCGCAATATCGATATGACCTTCTACCGCTCCAAGATAGGCTACGTACAGCAGGAGCCGATGATGTTCCATGACACCATCTTCAACAACATCGCATACGGTGCGGACGATCCGAGCCCCGAGCAGGTAATCCACGCCGCAGACGTAGCAAACGCACACGAATTCATTGCACGTATGCCCGATGCGTACGATACCGTCCTCGGTGAACGCGGAACAGGTATCTCGGGCGGTGAAAAGCAACGTCTTTCCATTGCTCGTGCGGTGCTTAAGAACCCCAGCGTGCTGTTCTTTGACGAGGCAACCGCATCCGTCGACTCGGAGACCGAGAGCCTTATTCAGGCTGCTATCGACCGCCTTATCAGCGGCAGAACGACGATAATGATCGCGCACCGCCTCTCCACCCTGCGCCGCGCAACCAAGATAATCGTTGTTGACAAGGGCGAGATACTTGAGATGGGCTCTCCCGAGGAGCTGATGGCGCTTAAGGGCAAGTATTACAGACTCGTTCAGATCCAGACGATGAGCGAGGAAGCCGAAAAGAACCGCAAGGAAGAGCGGTTTGAGGGGTAAGGAGGTAAGAAGCTATGAACAGACTTTACGTTGACAGCAACAACGCAAAATTCAAAAGGCGCGGACTTACCACGGTTGATATGGAGCTTTTCGACGGTACTGTTATAGAAAATCTTGAGCCGCGCAGACTTTTCCCCATCAGCGGCCAAACGAGATATATAACCCTTCTTGATTCCGATCTTAATGAAAAGGGACTTATCCGCAACATTGACGATCTCATAAAGGAGGATAAAAAGCTTATCCTCGAATGTCTTGCGGAATACTACCTTATCCCCAGAATCAACAAGATAAACAACATCGACGATCAGCGCAGTAAGATAATCTTCGACGTTGAGACCGACAGAGGTCACCGCATAATTGAAATAACCCACCTTGTGCATCAGGTCAAGCTGCTTCACGATACCCGTGTTCTTTTCAGGGATGCAAACGATAACCGCTTTGAGATTCCCGACATCAACGCGCTTGACAAGCACAGCCGCACATCCCTTGATTTCTATCTCTAATTAACATACAGGAGGAAACATGAAGCTCGTACTTGCTATCGTAAACAATGATGACAGTGTTGTAGCCGCTTCCGCACTTACAAGCGCAGGATATTTTGTAACCCGCCTCTCCACCACCGGTGGCTTTCTGATGGTTGGTAACACCACCCTGCTTATCGGTACAGAGGATGAATCCGTAAGTGAGGTAATGGAAATTCTTCATCAGCACTGCGTTACCAGAACGCAGAAATCCGCACCCACCGCATCCTTTGGTCAGGGTCTTAACCACGGCAGTCTGCCGAAGGAGGTTAAGGTCGGCGGAGCAACCGTATTCGTTCTTAACGTAGAAGAGGTTAAGAAGCTTTAAAAAGCAAAAAAATGCGTCAGCGTATTACGCTGACGCATTTTTTATTTCACTTAAGCCTGCGGTGCTTCCTCGGTTATCTCAACAAAATCGTCGTTTTCAAGCTCAATAACTGGGCGAGTGCCGGAAACCTCGCGGTAGAAATCCGCATAGGCGGCGGCAGTGTAGGGGGTAAGCCACAGCGCACCGATGCCAAGCGTAAGCACTGCAAGGAGTATCCAGCCCAAAAAGCTCATCTCAAGGCAGAAGAAGCGCCATTTGTTTCCGCGCATAAGCTCCTTTGATCTACGCAGTGCCTCGGAGGGAGTTATCGAGGTATCCTCCGCAATTATGTACGGCGCAAGCGCGTAGCTGTATGCGGCAATGATACCCGGAATAATGAAAAGGAAGCACCAAAGCGTAACGTAAAGGCTTGTAAGAAAATACGTAACAAACGCCTTCCAGAAATGCGGGAAGTACGAGAATAGCGTACCGAACGAGCCCGGCTTTCCGTCAATCAAATCAAGGTTAAAGCGGCAATAGCCGACATTCACGGTGCTTGCCAAAATCGACCACGCAATGGCTATGGCCATGCCCACAACCAAGGCAACGAGAACAACGGCAAGGATGATGGGCAAATACTGCTCCACAACCTCGGTTACCTTATCAAGCGTTGCCGAATCAAGGGAGCTGCCCGCATCATCGGATAAATTAAAGTTAAAGGAGCCGCCACCTCCGCCTGCTCCGAAAAACGAAGCAACGAGTCCCGCACCTATCGCAAGTCCCCATTTACCCTTCAGGGCGTCTCTGGCACTTGCGCGAAAATCCTTTGCTAATTTCATATAATCATCCTTTCGCGGCAAAATAAAGAGTTCTACGCTTATATTAGCACAGCCGTGTCAAATTAGCAATACGATTATCAAAATCAGCGCATTTTTCTAAGCACCGCCACAAGATCCGCGTTATCAACCTTGCCGTCTCCGTTTACGTCTACGGAGGCGTTTCTTTTATCCGCCAGCGCACCCGTACCCGCAAGGTGGGAGCAAAGGAGCGCGGCATCCCCGTTATCTACCGTCCCGCTTCTGTTTATATCCGCAAGATAC
>JAFOAB010000002.1 GCA_017382555.1 Clostridia bacterium | reverse complement strand
CCACGAGGACGTGTGGATAACCTCCTTTGACGGGCTGAAGCTTCACGCAAATTATTACGAATGCCGCAAGGGCGCACCTACGGAAATTATGTTCCACGGCTACCGCGGAAGCGCGGAGCGCGATCTTTGCGGAGGGCTTGCAAGATGCTTCCTTATCGGCAGAAACGTGCTGATAGTCGACCAGCGCTGTGCGGGCAAAAGCGAGGGAAGCGTTATCACCTTCGGCATAAACGAGCATAAGGATTGCCTTGCGTGGATAGATTATGCCGTAAAGCGCTTCGGAGACGAGCAGCAGCTTATCCTTTCGGGTGTTTCCATGGGCGCGGCAACAGTTATGATGGCATCGGGCTATAAGCTGCCGAAGAACGTAGTGCATACCATTGCGGATTGCGGCTACACAAGCCCCAAGGAGATAATAAAAAAGGTAATCGCCGATATGCATTTGCCGCCGGATATGATGTATCCGTTCGTAAAGCTTGCGGCAAAGTGGCTCGGACGATTTGATCTGGAGGAGTTTTCTCCCCTTGAGGCGATGAAAAAAAGCACCGTACCCGTTATCTTCTACCACGGCGATACGGACGACTTCGTCCCGTGGGGGATGACAGAGGAGCTTTACACCGCCTGCACCTCAAAAAAAGAATTCATAACCATCGAGGGCGCGGGCCACGGCCTCGCGTTCCCGCAAAATAAGGAAAAGTACCTCACCACACTCGAAGAATTTTACGCGAGACTTGACAAATAAAAAAATAGCGAAAGCCGAGGCTTTCGCTATTTTTTTATTTCTTTCTCGATCTCTCAAGATGCATCTGATATATCGCCTCGGTGGCAAAGCCGAGCTTGGTGACCACGTTCTGCTTTTTTGGGTAACAGTAGAACGAGTCGTTTTCCGTGGAGATGTCAACGCAATCGTACGGGTCGATGTAGCAGTAATCGTATTCGATATGCAGGCTGTTCGTCTGCAGGGGCTTTCTTTCTATGCGGTAGTCGGCATTGCGGTAATTGCCCTCAAGCACAAAGCCGTTTTCGGGGTCGTGCGTAAGCTTGCCGTAGCCGAGCCTTTCAAAGCGCCAGCAACGGGGCAGGGAATAAACGTACACCTCGTCATCAAACGAGTAGGTGCCCTCTCGCACCTGCTTTACTACGTTAGCCCTCTCCCATTCGTACCAATCGGGCACGTGGGTGAATTCCGTTTCGCCGTTAAGAGCGGAAAGAGTTCCGTCATCGTTGAGGTTCCAACGCTTGCCGCATTCGGTGCAGAATATCTCCGTGCCCTTGGAATCCATCTTGGATTCGGCAAGGCAGTGCGGGCACTGGTAGAGTATCTTGTGCATACCCTCCGCACGGTAGGGCTCGGTTATAAGGATGCCGTTTTCCTTCTGATAACGGTAATCGTCATAATCCATCGCCTTTTTGATGGTTTCGTAGATCTCGTCGGGTGTCATCTCCGCAATCTGCTCTGCGGTCAGCACCTGTGTCATTGTGGTGTAAAGCGGAACCTTTCTTTTCTTGCGGAAGTTCCAGAATGGTGTGTGCAGGTGGTTGCCGTGGTGAACCACGATAACAAGCGGAACCTTGTTCATTTTTACGAGCTTGCCGACCGAATCGGGGATATAGGAGAGCGTTCCGCAGGCGGAATAACGCGCCTCGGGGTACATACAAAGAATGTCTCCGCGCCTCAGCACCTTGCCGATGGAGCGAACAAGATGCAGGTCGGTTGTGAATTTGCGTGTGCATATCGCGCCTATCCATTCAAGCAGCCACGGACGGCGGTAGTAGCCGTCGATGTTTACGACGTTGTTCACGCGGTGCGGATGCGTGCCGAGCGCGGTAAGCTCAAAATCCACGAAATACTGATGGTTGCTTAAGATCATATACGGAGGCTTCAAGCCCTCCATATTGATCTTTTCCACCTTGTACTTCTTGCCAAAGAGCATAATTTTTGAGAGGACGGTGATAAGATAGGTGAGGTAAATGGGCTGGCGTATGGGGTATTTTGCTGTTTTGTACTTTTTGGGGTTTTTGTAATTCGGCTCCATGGTCGCTCCTTTGTTGTGTTGATATATGCGTAAGCCTTCTCCGCAAGGACAATTTCAATAAGCTAAGCCAACCGCTCGTCATCCTCGAGCGGAGAGTTCGCAAAAAGATTCTTCGCTTCGCTCGAGAATGACATTTGCGAACTTGCAGCGAAGGATCTTGCGGTTGGCTTTTTCCATAACATAATTACATTGTCCTAAAGGGGAAGCCTTTTGTAAATCAATAATAACTCGCTCTCATACAGCGTCGACAAAGCTCCTCGGTGCATTTGCGCGCGGAAAAGCCCTCATAGATAGCCGTTGCGCGCGGGGATGCGAGAATATTTTCCAGCGTATCGGCAAAAAGATTGCCGAGCGCAAGGTCGCCGTTGTGGTCAAGACAGCAGGGAACAACGGTGCCGTCGCACAGCACGGCAACTTGGTTGCGCAGTGCGTAGCAAAAGCCCTCCTCCTGCTGGATTTTGCCGTTCAGATCGGGCCAATCGAACTTTTCGCCCCATTCGAGGAACACGTGGCTTTTTAGCTTTGCGCCCGTGCGTATCGTCATCCACGGCTTTGGGAAATGCTCCTCCATCATCTTCAGTATCTGCTCGTTTCGCTCGTTTAGCGCGCCCTCGGCTCTGCCGTCCAGATTCCAGAGGCGCAGAATAACGAAGATATCCTTCTCCGCCGCCTTTTTTGCAAATTCAAGACAACCGTTTATATAATCTTCAAAGGACATACCGGGCGGATTTGCCTCAAATGCGTGTAGGGAAATGCTGACCTTGTGCGGTCTTGCCGCAATTATCTCGTCACCGCGCTTCGGAAGCAGCGTGCCGTTTGTGGTGATAATGGATTTAAATCCCATTCCCGTTGCTATCTCAATAAAGCGCGGGAGTAGCGGATGCGAGGTCGGCTCACCCATAAGGTGATATAAAAGAAATTCCGCCCACGGATGAAGCTTATCCGCAAGCGCGGTGAATTCCTCCTCCGTCATAACGTGCGGCGCCCTCGTCGTTCCCGCGCAAAAGGAGCAACGCAAATTGCAACGGTTCGTTATTTCAAGATATGCTTTGCAGTGCTTTGCCATACGTTGTCCTTTCGGTGAAATCTATGAACGGGCAAAACCCGCTCGAGGATGACGGGATGCCCCAATAGCTTACATTTCCATCTTTAATACAAGCGCCGCTTCGATACGCTCAAGCTCATCGGGGGTATACGCCGTTGTGTCCCCCTGCAGGGCGGCAAGCAGCTCGTCCGCTTCCGCAACGTCAAGGCGGTCAAGCACGTTGCCAAAGGCGGTGCTTTGCGGCATATCGAAATCGCCACCGAACAACGCGGCGGCAAAATCCTCCTCGCCCACGCGCATTTTATGCTCCGCAACTGCGGATGCCGTGGGGGCGCTTGTGATTTGGGATACAAGCGCCTCCTCAAAGGTGATTGCATCGATGGCGTTATCAAATATAAAGCGCGCTTCTCCGCACGCGGTGCCAAGCACAAGCTCGGAGTCGGTAAGCTCCACGCTTATGATATGCGGTAGGAAAACGGTCTTTTTGCGACCTATGCCGTCTTTTGCGGAAGTGTAAAAAACACATTTTTCCGCATAAAGCATCGCTTTGCCGCTGTTTGATGTAATTTCGATTATTGAAAGAGGCATTGCGCTCCTCCGTTTGTTTTTTTACATTTTAACATAAATATGCGAAAAAAACAATAGAAAAAAGACCGCAAGGAAATGAATCCTTGCGGTCTTACAGTAAAAATACGAAATATTACTCGGTAACCTCTGCAGCGGGAGCCTCTTCAGCTGCGGGCTCTTCTGCGATAACAACGGGCTTGAGGCTGTTGTAGTAGTTAGTAAAGGTAGCGGACATATAGGGGATGAGCCAGATGTAAAGAAGACCAAAGGTGAAGCAGGCGAGGATAGCCCAGCCGATGAAGGAAAGGGAGAGGATAAAGTACTCCATCTTGTGGCCTTCCATCATAGCCTTAGAACGGTTGATAGCCTCACGAGCGCCGATGGTGGGGTTCTCGGCAAGTATGTACATAGCCTGGGAGTAGGAAATGCCCTTGATGATGCCGGGAATCACGAAGAGGAGGCTCCAAAGGAAGGTGAAAATGCTAACGAGGAAGGAGGTCTTGAAGGCGGGGAAGAATTCGTTGAAGCAGCTGAATGCATCCTTGATCACGGGGGTGGTACCCTTAGTGATAGCAAGGTAAATGCGCACGATTGCAAGCGAGAATGCAGGGCCAACAACAACCGCAACGGCGATGGAACCAACACCGGGAATTGCACTTGCGGCAGAGGAGATAAGCGAGATGATGAGAGAGATAAGGAAGAGAATACCGATCTTGCCCTTTATCTGCTCCTTAGCCATGGATTTCAACTGTTGTCTTGTCATAATGTTCCTCCAAAAGAGTAGTCAGCAAATAGCTGTTAGTGCCATTATATGCATAAAGCAAGGCTTTGTCAATGAAAAAAGCGGTATTTTAAAGGTTTTCGTCGAGTGGTATATTTTTTGATAAATACTCTTGACAAACTGCTATACCTGATATATAATTATAGGGCTGACATGACATCGACCGATCAGCAGGGTATGGAGAAGTACTCAAGCAGGTCGAAGAGGCGCCCCTGCTAAGGGCGTAGGTCGGGTAACCGGCGCGAGAGTTCGAATCTCTCCTTCTCCGCCAGAAAAAAGGACACCGT
>JAFOAB010000254.1 GCA_017382555.1 Clostridia bacterium | reverse complement strand
TGACTTCCTCTCAATTTGCTCAATGCGACGTTCGCGATTGTACCTCGCTTGCCGATGTAGTGTCGCGTATTCGTTCCTATATAGCGGATAACTGCATTAAGGCAGGGGAGTGGGTAGTCGCTAACAACTTCGACCACACCGCTTTTACAACTCCTACCGAACCGACACTTGAAGATATAGATTCCATTTGCTCCGATAATCCGCTTATTATCAAGCATTCGAGTGCGCATATGTTAATTGCCAATTCTGTTGCACTGAGACTTGCCGATATCAGCATGGTGGAGGCTGCACAGTCACCTAATATCATTACCAAAAACGGAAAGCTGACAGGCTGCCTTAAGGAAGGTGCAATGGGGAGAGTTACCAAGCTTGTTCCACCACTTACAGTCGAGCGCATCTTTTCTTATTACGAAAAAACGGCTAAAATGTACGCTTCCTACGGCATTACCACGGTTCAGGACGGTTACATTGGCGACAGAAATCTCCAAATTTACCGCCTTTTGAATCAACGCGGAGAGCTTGACGTTGATATTGTCGCTTACATTGGCGGTTCGGGTAATTATTCAAGACTCAAGAGTGAATTTGATTCGTTTAATCGTCTTGATTCTTTAAGTATTGGCGGAATAAAGGCTCTTCTTGACGGCTCTCCGCAGCTTCGTACTGCTTGGGTAAGAGAGCCCTACGTTGTTGATGGCTTGTGCTATAAACAAACGATTGAGGACGAAGCGCTTATACGCGCCTTTAAGGTAGCGGCAGACAATGAAACGCAGATACTCGTTCATTGCAACGGCGATGCGGCAGTAGAGCAGTTCCTGCGCTGTCTTGAGATAGCGGAAAGGGAAAAGCCTATTTTGAAATCCTTAAAGCCCGTAATTATACATGCTCAACTTATGGGCAGAGACCAAATACCGCGCGCAAGGGAGCTTGGCGCTGTTATATCATTCTTTGTTGCGCATTGTTACCATTGGGGTGATACGCATTTGCGTAATCTCGGACGGGAGCGTGGATTGTACATAAGCGCTGTCGGTACCGCATTGCGTGAAGGTGTTCATTATACCTTTCATCAGGATACCCCCGTTATCAAATGCGATATGCTTGAAACCGTATGGTGCGCTGTTAACAGGGAAACAAGGGAGGGTATTCGCCTTGCGGACAGCGAGCGTATTTCCGTTTGGGATGCATTGCGTGCGGTTACGATCAACGCTGCACAGCAATATTCTCAGGATAACGTAAAGGGAACTATTGAAATCGGTAAGTACGCCGATTTTGTTGTGCTGGATAGAGATATCCTTGAAATTGATCCTTATACCATACGGGATGCTAAGGTTTTGGCAACCTATAAAAAGGGTAATTTGATATATTCGAAATAAATTATACAAAAAACGAATTTTGATTATTTTTGTATAATTACCGAGGAGTTGATGGCTTGAAAAGGAAATACAGACTTTCTACCGCGCTTGACGTGGACGATCTATTGATGGAGTGCGTGCCGTATGCAATTCGGCTTGCAAATGAGAAATATAAATTCGATCCCCCTCTAACCATTAGGGAAGTGGACAGATGGGGTAAGCTCGGGACACGTGATGACGTGATTTTTGAATTTTTTAACGATCCGGAGTTTTATAAAAATCAGCCCGTGATCGAGGGTGCAAAGGAATTTGTACGCAAGCTTTCTCAGATGACCGAGGTGTTTGTATCCACGTCCGTATATCCGCAGTTTATGAGCATTCGTGCGCTTCGTATAATGGAGGAGTTCCCGGAAATTCCGCACGATCATATTTACATGGGCTCACGCAAGGATAAAATCGACGTTGATATTCTGTTTGATGACGGTATGCATAACGTGCTTGATTCGATGGCGGCATATCCCATACTTATGCGTCGTCCGTGGAACACTGAGGCAACCGGTATGCTTTCCGTAAACAATTACGACGAGTTTTTGAAGCTTGTTGAGGTTATTGCCGAAAGCTACAGCGTAAAGCGCGCGCCCGTTATATCCGATAAGCCCGGTATAGTTGTTCTTGTCGGCCCTACGGGTAGCGGTAAAAACGAAATTGCGTCTGCAGTTTGCGAAAAAACGGAATCATTCGAGCGTCTTATCAGCTACACCACCGCAAGGGTATCCAAGGATAATGATAGATTCCATCACGTTTCTCTACGTGAATTCCACAAAATGCAGGATGCGGGCGAGCTTTTTGAGATAACCAATTATGCAAATAATTTCTACGGCTCTCGCTTCTCCGACGTTGATGATATTCTCAGAAGAGGGAAGAACGTAATAACCGTTATGGATATTTGCGGCGCTATGGCAATGAAGACGCATTTTGATAACGTTATTATGGTTTACGTAGGCAAGGATAAAAAGTCACTTATCTCTTCAATTATTGAGAGAAGTGCGCCAACTGACGAAAAGGTCAAGCGCATTCTCGCCATAGATAACGAAAAGCATAACGAACAGATCTGCGATTACTCCGTAAGACATAATGATATCGAAAATGCAGTTGAAGAAATTGTCGGTTTCTTGCCATCTTTTGATAAATAAATCGAAATTACTATGGAATTTTCGAAACTCTTATGTTATAATAAAATGAAATGTTGTGCGAAGGGTGGTGCATTGCGTGGATCTATGCATTCGTAAGGCAAGCTTTTTGAAGCGTTTCGGCGCAGGATTGTTGGATGCTATTCTTTTGTGCATACTCGCAACTGCCGTTGCATTCGTTTTATCATACGTTTTCGGTTATGATTCGTATTCCGATGAGCTAAATGCGGCTTATAACGAATATGAGCTTGAGTACGGTGTGAAATTCGGCATTACCGCCGAGGAATTCGAGCTATTGACGGAAGAGGAAAAATCGGCTTATCAAGCCGCCTCCGATGCTTTAAATTCCGATGATGAGCTTGTATATACCTATAATATGGTTGTGACGCTTTCCATCCTAATCGTTACTCTTTCGTTGCTTGCATCCGTAATTTTGCTTGAATTCGTCGTTCCTCTTATTTTGAAGAACGGACAAACGGTCGGCAAAAAGGTTTTTGCACTTTGTCTTGTCAGATCGGATTGCGTTAAGGTCTCGACCTTCCAGCTATTTGTTCGCTCTGTTTTCGGTAAGTTCACGATTGAGTTGATGGTGCCCATTTATATTTTGATTATGCTTATATTCGGTGCAACGGGTCTTGCAGGACTTTTAATCGTTTTTGCGTTACTTATTGCGGAAATCGTTATTATATCCGCAACGCAAAGTAATTCTCTTATTCACGATCTTATTGCATCAACTGCGGTCGTGGATATGAGCCTGCAAAGGATATTCAACAGCTCCGAGGAGCTGCTCGAGTATAAAAACAAGCTGCACGCAGAGCGTGTTGCAAACTCAGATTATTAAATAATTCCACATATAAGGAAAGGGTAAACATGAAAGTAGTACTGCAAAATCTTACAAAGGTGTTTCCGAACCGTGATAAGAAGGCCGGAAACGACGTAGTCGCAGTTAGCGATTTCAATCTCGAGATTCCCGACGGTAAGCTTATCGGCCTTCTCGGTCCTTCCGGTTGCGGAAAAAGCACTACGCTTTATATGATAAGCGGCCTTCAGAAGCCTACGGGCGGAAGAATCTTCTTCGGCGATGATGACGTTACCGAGATTTCCACGGAGAACAGAGGTATTGGTCTTGTATTCCAGAACTATGCGCTTTATCCTCATATGACCGTTCTGCAGAACATTCTTTTCCCTCTGCAGAATCTCAAGGGTGCGGACAAGCTCAGCAAGGCTGATATGCTTGAGCGCGCTCACGAGGCTGCAAAGCTTGTTCAGATCGACGAGCTTATGGAAAGAAAGCCCAGCGAGCTTTCCGGCGGTCAGCAGCAGAGAGTTGCTATTGCGCGCGCGCTCGTAAAGATGCCCCGCGTTCTTCTTCTCGACGAGCCTCTCAGTAACCTTGATGCGCGTCTCCGTCTCCAGACCCGCGAGGAGATTCGCCGCATTCAGAAGGAAACCGGTATTACCACCGTGTTCGTAACCCACGACCAGGAGGAGGCGATGAGCATTTCCGATATGATCGTCGTTATGAAGCTTGGTGTTGTACAGCAGACCGGTAAGCCTCAGGACGTTTATGACGATCCCGTGAATTTGTTCGTTGCAAAGTTCCTCGGCACTCCCCCCATTAACGTTCTTGCCGGTAAGGTTGAGGGCGGTAAGGTCTATATCGGTGACGAGGCAGTTCTTGAAATTTCCGGCGTTGAGGATAGGGAGGTATACATCGGTATTCGTCCCGAGGGCTTCGAGCTTGACGATAACGGTCCTCTCAGCTGCGAGCTTTCCAACGTTGAGGTTATGGGACGTGACGTTAGTGTGGTTTCCAAGAATCCCGCTTCAGTTAATCCCGTTATCCGTTCCATTATTGATGCCGATAACAAGGTCGACCTTAGTGCCGGTGTTGTTAAGTATCGCGTAAAGCCCCATAAGTTCTTCCTCTTCGATAGAGAGACCGAGGAAAGAATCCGTTACGAGGTGAAGTAATATGGTAGACAGTAAACAACAGTGGAAGGCTTGGCTTTATCTGCTTCCCGCCATAGTTTTACTGCTCGTCTTCACCGTTTGGCCCATCATCAATACGGTAAGAATGGCCTTTATGGAGGGATATAACGGTCTTGCCATCGTTGGCGGTGCAAGCTTTAAGTTCGGTATCGGTAACTTTACCAAGGTTATCAGCTTCACCTCCTTTAAAACAAGCCTTTATAACACCATGCTTCTTTGCGTACTTACGGTACCGATCTCTACCTTCCTTGCTCTTCTTATTGCTGTTGCGCTTAATTCCATTAAGGTATTTAAGAAGACCCTGCAGACTATTTTCTTTCTTCCTTACGTAACCAACTCCATTGCTATCGGTATGGTATTTGCCGCTATGTTTAACATCGTAGGTAATATGGGTACCGACGGTCACGATATTATAATAACCGCAGGTATTATAAATAACTTTATTCAGCTCTTTGGCGGCGAGCCCATCAACTGGATCAATGCAGGCTCAAGCTACTGGGCAAATATGACCGTAATGGTGGTTTACATCGTTTGGAACGCTCTTCCTTTCAAGATCCTCGTTCTTCTTGGCGGTCTTCAGAGTGTTAACAAGCAGTATTACGATGCCGCGAAGGTTGACGGAACGCCCAAGAGCCGCGTGTTCACACGCATCACCGTTCCGCTGCTTTCCCCTATGCTTGCATACGTAATCATAACCGGCTTTATCGGCGGCTTTAAGGAATATTCCAGCATCGTCGGTATCTTCGGTGAGGATATGGGTCCTGCAGGCGCTCCCAGAAGACTTAACACCATCGTAGGTTATATTTACGATGCGCTTCCCAAGATGAATTACGGTCAAGCAAGTGCCGCTGCGCTTATCCTGTTCGCGATTATCTTCGTCGTCACGATGATAAACCTGCAGATAAGTAAGAAGCGAGTTCATTATTAAGAGGTGCGGCATGGCTAATAAAAATACAACCGTTATGAAGGAAAGAAACGTTAAAGCCCTTTCTGTCAGTCAAGGTATAACTCAGGTGTTCTTTAAAACACTTGTGTATGCCTTCCTCGTGTTTATGGCTCTTATCGTTATTTTCCCGTTCTATTGGATGGTTATTTCATCTCTTAAATCTCTCTCCGAGTACAATCTTACCATCCCTACCTTCTGGCCGAAGAAAATTTTCCTCTCAAACTACGCAGAGGCGTTTACAACCGCAAGCCTCGGCAGACTTTTCCTCAACACCGCATACGTCGGAATCGTTTCTACCATTCTTTCGCTTGTAATCACCGTTCTTTCCGCCTTTGCCTTTGCACGTCTTGAGTTCAAGGGCAAGAACGCACTCTTTGCGGCGCTGCTCGGAACGATGATGATCCCCGGAGAGCTTTTCACGATCACCAACTACGCAACCGTTTACAAGCTAGGTTGGCTCAATACCTACACCGTACTTATCGTTCCTTTCCTCGTCAGCGTGTTCTACATTTATCTGCTCCGTCAGAATTTCTTGCAGATACCTAACGAGCTTTACCTTGCGGCAAAGGTGGACGGTACCACCGACCT
>JAFOAB010000253.1 GCA_017382555.1 Clostridia bacterium | reverse complement strand
TGCTTAACGCTGGGTTCAAATCCTTCTGTGAAGCTGAGAGCCACAAAAAAACAGCACCCGTTGGGTGCTGTACGAAACGGAGAAGAAGGATTTGAATTCTCCGCCCTCGACGGGCTCCGGTCCGCGCGGATCTGAACGTCCCCCGGACGTTCATTCAACGCCGCGCGGTTCAAATCCTGCTTCTTATAGAAGGCAAAAACAAAGGACACCGATCGGTGTCCTTTGTTTTTGGCTGCGGAAGAAGGATTTGAACCCTCACAAACAGAGTCAGAGTCTGCCGTGCTGCCATTACACAATTCCGCAATATTCGGTTTTTCGTGCGCCTCGCTTAAGGCTCTATCATTATAACAGACAAGTTTCGAGTTGTCAATTACTTTTTAGAAAATTTTTGAATTTTTTTGCTATTATTTTTCGGCACGATTTAAGTATACGTCACCCCAAGATTTTTTATGTGATATTTTCGTAAAAATATATGGTTTTTTAAAATGCTTCGTGGTAAAATAAAATAGAAAGATCACTTTGGAGGCATTTATGATCGATATTGCCATAATCGGTGCGGGTCCTGCGGGTATGACGGCGGCGATTTACGGAAAAAGAGCCGGACTTAACGTTTGTGTGTTCGAGGCAGAGCTTTGCGGCGGACAGATGATATACACTCCCGAAATAGAAAATTACCCCGGTACGGGTAAATTAAGCGGTGCGGAGCTTTCGCTTAATATGCGCGCGCAGATGATCGACCTCGGTGCCGAGCTTGTTGAGGACAGGGTTACCGCTGTTCGCGAGGAAAACGGTATCTACCGCATTTCTACCTTTGGCGGAGAATACGAGTCGCGTACCATAATAATAGCAAACGGAGCTAAGCGCCGTAAGCTTGGAGTTCCGGGTGAGGAAAAATATTCGGGCAGAGGTGTTTCCTATTGCGCGGTTTGCGACGGTAGCCTTTATAAGGGCAAGACCGCAGTTGTTGTTGGCGGAGGTAACACAGCCGCCGAGGATGCGCTTTATCTTGCCAACATCTGCGAGAAGGTCTACCTTGTACACAGAAGGGAAGAACTTCGCGCAGAAAAGCATCTTGCACGTGCGGTTCTTGATTCCGATAAGGTGGAAAAGATACTCGGTGCAACGCCCGTTGCCGTTATAGGCGATAAAAAGGTCACTGCTATCGAGCTTGAGATAAACGGCGTAAAGCGCACTGTGGAAACCGATGCAATCTTCGTTTGCATCGGTCTACAGCCTGAAAACGGCATTTTCGCCGATATTGCAGAGCTTGATGCGGCGGGATATATCGTTGCGGGCGCGGATTGCCGTACATCGCGCGCGGGTCTCTTTGCCGCAGGTGATACGCGTACCACCGCACTCAGGCAGGTGATAACCGCCGCAAGCGACGGTGCCGTTGCCGCTACGAACGCGGATAGGTATATTAAGGAGAATTATTGATTGAAAATGACCGCCTTTCAGCGGTCATTTTTTTGTGTTTTTCTATAGAGCAAATGAAGCGCGGGGAGATTGGAACGGAGTATCATTACGGGAAGCAAGCTGAGCACGGCGTTAACTATTGCTACGGGCAAGACAATGGAAGCAGAAAAGGGAAGGAGGAATAAAAGAATGCCCGTTATTGCGTTTGCAATATGTATTGCAACGCCGTAATTGGATTCGAGAATAAATCGCGCGAGATAATCCTCATCGGTGGTACTTTGCAATTTGTCCTTATGAAAGGAGGTAAAGCCGCCAAGCTCGGGAATTAGTTTTTTCCATTTGTTTATCTTCAGCCCGCGGTATATGCGGGCTTCTTTTTTGCTTACAGCCCAAAAACTAGCTTTTGCATCAAAGAGCTTTTCGGGCATCCTTCTGATAAGAAAAGCAAACACTCCGTCTATTGCGATAACGCATACTGTGGCAAGCGCGCTTTCAAGCAGGGCAGAGAAATAATCTTCGCCTGCAAGAAAGCTTGCCCCTGCAATTATAACGTTGGAAATAAGTATAATGGCTATATAGAACAAGGCTTTACCTCTCCCTTTGTGGTGTAGGTAAGCGGTTTGCAGTAGGTCTTTTCATATACCGCCTTCCACATCTCGTAGTTTTTTTCACACATCACGCGTGCGTTATCGCGCACGGTCGCGTTTTCGTCGGGATATATGGGCGGCAGGATATGCACGGTATACGCTTGTATACGGAATCCGTCGTTGCCGTAGTTATCCGTATCTCGCATGGTGATAAACATGGGAAGCACGGGTGCCATGGACTTTGCCGCAAAGCGAAACGCACCTATTTTCAGCGGTCTAGGCTTTTTGTAGTTCCACCACATACCCTGCTCGGGGTAAATAAGTATCTTTTCTCCTTTTTTCAAAAGCACGTCGACAGCTTTCAGCATATCGCGCATGACCGTGTGGTTCGATGGGATGGGAAGGGTGTTGCAATGCCTGAACAGATAGCCGTAAAAACCCGGGAACGACGTGTAATTGCCTTCCCTTATTATTTTATATAGGCGTCTTTTGCCGAGATACGGCTGAATCGCCTTAAAGACCGCGTAGTTATCAAAGGCGTTAAAGTGATTGCAGGTAATAAGCGCGCCCTTTTTTGCGACCTCAAAATAGTTTTCAATGCCCCGTATGCGCTCTATTACAAGCTCGCCTCTGTCAATGCATTTGTCAAAGTGCCTGCGCGCTATTTCGTTTGCGACAGCCGTGCCTATTTTTGTAGAAAGCTTTTTTGCCGTGTAATCCACCTCGCCTTTTTCTATCGGCCGCGTGGGCGGATCGTTTTCCACGTCGCGGTCAAAAAGTCCGAGCGCCTCGTACTCCTTTATCCTTTGCAGAACCTCAAGTCTGTCCTGTGCCTTTTCCATATCATCATTCTCCGCATATCTCCGCAGCCGGTATGCTGCGGTTTTCGTTGTAATAAGAATCCAGCTCATCACCCGCAAGCACCATAAGATCGGCATACATTTTTGCGTCACGCGCACGCTCCGCATCGGTGTAGCTTGCTTTTTCGTTTTTGAGAAATTCGTAATACGCTGTTTTTTCAGCGTAATGCCAGAACTCCTTTTCACACATTATTCCGTCGTATCTCCAGGGCTTGTAATTTATCTTGAAGTGAGCGATCTCCGGCATAAAGCCTTTGTCCTCGCTGTATGCGGTCTTGTTCCACGTTTGATTAACAATAAGGCTTCGGCCCGCACATATTACGTTAAGATAATCCTGATCCTGAGTAACACGGAATGCACGCTCCTTGCAAAGAGCAACAAACTCCTCCTTGATGTTAAATCTACGCATCTCCTCAAGGTTCATGACAAGCATTCCCGCGTTGAAATACTGATCGCATGGTATTCCGACGACCTGCTCCGCATATTCTCCGAAAACCGGCACGTTTGCCATTACCTCCTCAGCGGCGGCGGCAACAAGCAATCTTTTGATATCGTATCTGTAAAGCTCGGAAATATCCCCGAGTATCAGCATATCGCAATCAAGGTATATGCCCTTTTTATATTGCGGAAAAAGCTCGGGGATGAAGAATCTGTAATACGTTGCCTTGGTGTAATAATCGCGCAGGTGAAGCATTTTATCGAGGCTGTCAAGCCTGTCCGCAACACATACAAAATCAATGCGTACGTTATTCGTTTGCATTGCGGTAAGCCTTGATTTGTTTGTGTCTGACAGCGTGTCTATAAGAATATGTATATTGTAATCATACGCTCTGCTTGCGTTATCGGAAAGGGAACGTATAGCGACCGCAAGGTATGGAGCGTAGTTATCGTCCACCGCAAAAAACACGGGAACGATAGTTCTTTTTTTATGCTTGTTTTTCATATTGACTCCTTGTGCTTAACTTCAAGGACATTATAAGCAGGGAGTCTGTAACGGTCAACCGCCGCTCGGTTTATCCTCTCTATTCATTTTCCTTACTCTCTGTTTAGCGGTAGAATCGGACTCTACCGACGGTAGAGCGTGCAAAAAATACTCACAAAAAGGCACGTTCGGGCTTGAAAAAGAGGCTTTATTGTGATAAAATCACATTATTACCTTACGAGGTGTGCATATGGAGAATTTAAAGCTTATCATAGCTAAGAATATAACCGAGCTTCGCCGTGCCGCGTCGATGACTCAGCTTGACCTTGCACAGAAGCTGAATTATTCCGATAAGGCGGTATCGAAATGGGAGCGCGCCGAATCTGTTCCCGATATTTCGGTGCTGAAGTCGGTTGCGGAGCTTTTTGGTGTCACGGTAGATTATCTTATTACCGACCACGATGATTCCGTTAAAGCCGTCAATGACGGAAAATCCGAAAAAGCAAAGCTCCCGCGCGCGGACATTACCCGAATAATTTTCCTGTGTATGTCCGTTTTACTTGTGTGGCTTGCGGGTACCGTTGCGTTTGTTGCTCTTAACGCGGTAGGGTACGCAAAGGACTGGCTTTCCTTTATTTATTGCATTCCCGCTACTTTTATTGTGTGGCTGATATTGAATTCCTGTTGGTTTAAGGGGCGCTTCAACTTTATTATCATTTCAGCCTTGATGTGGACCTTGCTTACCTCGCTTCACGTAACGCTTTTGACGGTTGGCATAAACTTTTGGCTGTTCTACATACTCGGCATACCCTCCCAGGGAATTATCATTGTACTTGCGGCGCTTGCCTGGAAGATAAAAAAGGATCGCGTTGAGGCAGAAAAAGTCGAATCGGCGCAAGTAACGGAGGCGGCGTAATGAACATTCAGTTTATACAAAAGCTTACCCTGCTTGATTACCCCGGTAAGGTTGCCTGTACAGTCTTCTTGCACGGATGCAATCTGCGTTGCCCGTTTTGTCATAACGCGGGGCTTGTAACAAGACCACCCGAGCCTTCCGTATCTATTGAAACGCTTTGCGCGTTCTTAAAAAAGAGGGAAGGAATACTCGACGGAGTTGCGATAACGGGCGGCGAGCCCTTGCTTGATGATTCTGTTTTCGAGCTTCTGCGCGCAATTAAGGCTCTCGGTTACCCCATCAAGCTTGATACAAACGGCTTTTTCCCCGACAGACTTGAATACGTAATTAACGAAGGTCTTTGTGACTACGTTGCAATGGATATCAAAAATTCCGAGGAAAGATATGCGGAAACGTGCGGGCTTGCGCGCGTGGATATGGATGCCGTTAAGCGCAGCATTGCCATCCTTGCGGAGGGGAAGGTTGCTTGTGAATTCCGCACAACCGTAGCAAAGGACTTCCATACCGAGGAGAGCCTTATAGGTGCCGCTTCGCTTATCCCTTGTGGTGCAAGCTATTTCCTGCAGGCGTACAAGGATAGCGGCGACACTATCGGCGCTCCGTGCTCGGAATATAGCCAAAATGAGCTCAAAGCCTTGTGCCAAGCGGTCTCAAAGGTTGTATCGAATGTCGATATTAGAGGAATATAAAACGCGCTGTAAAACTATATATAGTGTTTTTTGTCTATTTTGACACACAATATATTGTGTTAAACCGTTGACAAGTGTTCCCTTGTATGTTATCATCTAGCCATACGATTAGATTTTAACAGAAAGGGAACACTTTTTTTATGTATCAGGTTATTAAAAGAGATAACAGAATTGCTGATTTCGATATCTCGAAGATCTCCAACGCGATTACTCAGGCGTTCGATGCATGCGACAGACAGTCTGCCCCCAGCGTTATTGATTTCCTTGCTCTTAAGGTTACTGCTGATTTTGAGCCTAAGGTAAAGGACGGCCTTATTGCCGTTGAGGATATTCAGGACAGCGTTGAGACCGTGCTTATCCAGGGCGGTTATTCCGACGTTGCGAAGGCGTACATTCTTTACCGCCGTCAGCACGAGAAGCTCCGTAACATCAGCGGTACTCTGCTTGACTACAAGGAGCTTGTGGATAAGTACGTTAAGGCTACCGACTGGCGTGTAAAGGAGAACTCCACCGTTACCTATTCCGTCGGCGGACTCATCCTCTCCAACTCCGGTGCCATCACCGCAAACTACTGGCTTTCCGAGGTTTATGACTCCGAGATCGCACAGGCACACTCCGGCGGAGACATTCACATTCACGACCTTGCAATGCTTACCGGCTATTGCGCAGGTTGGTCCCTCCGTCAGCTTATCAAGGAGGGTCTTGGCGGCGTTGTAGGTAAGATC
>JAFOAB010000252.1 GCA_017382555.1 Clostridia bacterium | reverse complement strand
CCGTCCTCACGGGTGACAACGCTGATGTTCTTGTTTTCATCAAACTTTGCGCCACCGCAAGAGGTCAGCGCACCGAGGGTGCAGAGTGTGAGTGCGAATGTGAGTACGAGTGCAAAAATCTTTTTCATGTTCAAAATCTCCTTTTCGTGTTTTGCACCATCATTATACCAAAGCCGAAAAAATCCAACCACCATACTTTCGTTCGGTGCGTGTAAGGTTTATGTAAACTTGCAATGTAAGGTTTATGTAAAGTCTATTGACGGTGAAATCCGTGAATGTTATAATAATGCGGGTTATGATAAAATACCGCAATTTTTGCGGTTCATACATATAAAATGGAGGAAAATCTATGTTTGACATTTTCGATGCGCTTGCTCTCATCGGCGGTCTTTGTCTCTTTTTGTTCGGTATGAACGTAATGGGTGACGGACTTGAAAGACGTGCAGGAAACAGCTTAAAGGCTCTTCTCGGCAAGCTTACAGACAACAAATTCAAGGGCTTCTTGACAGGTCTTGGTGTAACCGCCGTCATTCAAAGCTCATCCGCTACAACCGTTATGGTCGTTGGCTTCGTGAACTCCAAGGTGATGACCTTGAAGCAGTCCATCGGCGTGATTATGGGCGCGAATATCGGTACGACGGTGACCGCTTGGCTTCTCAGCCTTGGCGGAATATCAAGTGATAATATCGTAATGAAGCTTCTGAAGCCGATGTCCTTTACACCCATACTTGCTCTGATCGGTATTGCATTTACTATGTTCTCAAAGTCCTCAAACAAAAAGGACGTTGGAACGATCCTTCTCGGATTTGCAACGCTGATGTTCGGTATGGATGCTATGAGCGATGCGGTGAAGGGGCTTGCAGAGGTTCCCGAGTTCCAAAACCTCTTCCTTGCGTTTACCAATCCTATTCTTGGTGTTCTCGTAGGCGCACTCGTTACGGCAATTATTCAGTCCTCGTCTGCTTCCGTCGGTATTCTTCAGGCGTTGAGTGTAACCGGCGCGGTATCCTATTCTGCGGCGATTCCGATCATTATGGGACAGAACATCGGTACTTGTGTAACGGCAATGCTTTCGTCCTTTGGTGCTAACAAAAACGCCAAGCGCGCCTCGTTTATCCACCTTTCGTTCAACGTAATAGGAACTGTAATTTGTCTTACGTTGTTCAGCCTTATCTCGCTTATCTTTAAGCCGCTGATACTGAACGAATCGGCAACATACTTAGGCATTGCAATATGCCATACCATATTCAACGTTCTTTGCACCGTTATTCTTCTGCCGGCATCCTCTCTCCTTGAAAAGCTTGCATATAAACTCGTCCCCGAAGGAAAAACTCCCGAAAAGGTTGTCGAGCTTGACGAGCGTCTTCTTGCAACACCTCCCGTTGCGGTTGAAAGATGCTGTCAGCTCGCATCCAAGATGGCAAGCGAAGCGGTAGAGGGTTTCAAGCTGAGCATAGAATCTATAAGGAAGTATTCCCCCGAAATTGCCGAGAAAATCAGAAAGATCGAGGATGATACCGATCACTACGAGGATATTCTCGGAACCTATCTCACAAAGCTCAGTAAGAGTCAGGTGTCCGACGAGGACAGCGCAACCGTGACCAAGCTCCTCAAGGCAATCGGCGACTTCGAGCGCATCTCCGACCATGCCGTAAACGTGCTTGAATCGGTAGAGGAGCTTCGTGAAAAAGGCATTGAGTTCTCGCCTGCCGCAAGAGAGGAAATCGCTGTTCTTTGTGCCGCAACGAATGAAATACTCGCCTTGACCGAGGCAGCCTTTGTAGGCAACGATATCGCGCTTGCATACGACGTTGAGCCTCTTGAACAGGTGATCGACAATCTGAAAACGCTTCTCCGTAATAACCACATCGCAAGACTTAAGGAAGGCTCTTGCACCGTCGAAACCGGATTTATATGGTCGGATCTTATTACCAACTTTGAGCGTGTGAGTGACCATTGCTCCAACGTTGCCGTCGGTATTATCGACGTAAGCGAGCATACAATGAATGCTCACGAGGTGATTAAGAGCCTTAAAGCAGGTAACGCACATTATAGCGATAAATATGAGGAGTATGCAGGCAAGTATTCCGTGACTAAGCTTGCATAAAACCTAAAATAATGCACAATAACCTCGTACCATTTCGGTGCGAGGTTATTTCTAAAAATATACTGAAACAAATATTTTCACTAACCTCTTGACAATGTTATGTGATATAATAACTCTACATACTGAAACAT
>JAFOAB010000251.1 GCA_017382555.1 Clostridia bacterium | reverse complement strand
GTGCTGCTCGAAAGGCTTTATCAAGCCCTTCGAGCAGCACCCATTTTATTATCCCCTTGCGGCAAACACGACGCCGCGTATCTCCGTTGCGCCAAGGGCGGTGAGGATGGAGGCACACGAGGAAAGGGACGAGCCTGTGGTAAGGATATCGTCGCAAATGAGGTAACACTTGCCCGTTGCCGTCAGCCCGTTTAATGGCAGGATGGTGGAGCTTGCGTTCTTTCTTCTTTCCTTACGGGTAAGACCCTTTTGCTCTTTTGCGTTACGGAAACGGTAAAAAGTCTCCTCAAAGGGAAGGTCAAGCTCCTCCGCGATCATGCGCGCAAGCATTCTTGCGTGGTCGAAGCCATAGCGGGAAACGGACTCGGGACGGCGGGGCACGTAGGTTACGGTAAAGCCCGATATGTCGCCCACGCGCTTTGCCGAGGCTGCCATCTCTCTTGCAGCAAAGCGGAAATACGCCTTTACGTTCCTGCGCTTCATGGCAAATATCAGCCCAAGCTCGGGCGAGCCCTCCCTCTCGGGATAATAGGGACACACCTTGGCAACGCGGTATATCCCGCTTGCCACAAGAGTATCGTTACAGCACGTGCAGTGCATCATCTCCTTGCCGCAATGTCGGCAGGGCAATAGCCGCGCGGCGGCAAATTCCCTGTAACAATCGGGGCAAAATGCGCTGACGGAGGAGGAAAGCAAGGCCCCGCAACAAGCGCACCTTGGCGGAAACAACCCGTCGAGGAGCTTTGCGAGGGCCTTTTTCATTATATTGCTCATTTCAGCACGCTGCCGAGGACCTCTGCGGCCGCGGCGGCAAGCTCTCCCGTGAGGTAACCGTACTCGGAATAACGGTTTTTAAGCAGATCCCCTGCCGCGCCGTGGAGATATGCGGCGCAGGAGGCGGCATCGAACACGGAATCGCACCAGCCGAGAATTCCGACACACATGCCCGCAAGCACGTCGCCGCTTCCGCCCTTTGCAAGACCTGCGTTGCCCGTGGGATTCAGGCACACCTTGCCGGCAGGGTCGGCAACGATAGTGTCCGCGCCCTTTAAAAGCAGAACTGCGTTTCTTTCCGCCGCAAACTGCTTTGCAATAGCGTATCTGTCCTTATGTATCTCGTCCGTTTCGTATCTGCTGATACGGGAAAATTCCTTTGGATGCGGGGTAAGGAGCATATTTTCCCTGCCCGTCCACTCGCTCTCAGAAAGAGCATTAAGCCCGTCGGCATCAAGCACAAGGGGCATTTCCTTCAATTCGCAGAGGGCTTTTACCAGCTTTTTCGTTCCCTCGTTGTTGCCAAGGCCACAGCCGCAAAGCACGGCGGCACAGCCCTCGGTACGGGAAAGGATAAGCGCGATATCATCGTCGCTCCAATTTGCGGAGTCGGGGATCTTTGTATACAGCGCCTCGGGGTAGCGGGCGGACGCGGCGGCAATGACCGACTGCGGAGCGCACAGCTCGCAAAGACCGGGACCCATGCGCAGCGCACCCGAAAGAGCAAGGGCGGCAGCGCCGGGCATAGCCTCCGAGCCGCAAACGAGAAGAACCTTGCCATAGGTACCCTTGTGGCTGAAGGGAGCGCGCTTTTTAAACACGCGGCACACGACCTCGTTGTCGCACACCGTATCATCCAGATCATAGGCGGCATCGATACCCTGATAATCCATTCCGATATCGCATACCTCCACCCTGCCAACGTAGGCACGGGCAGGAAGCAAGTAGATACCGCGCATGGGGTATGACATGCAAACCGTCATATCCGCGATAAAGGCGGCGTTCTCCACCTTACCGTTCAGCGGGTCGATACCCGAGGGGCAGTCTATCGCCACCTTATAGGCAGAGCTTTCCGCAACCAGAGCAAACAGAGTGCAAAGATCCTCGGGAAGCGCACCGTGAAAGCCCGTACCGAACACCGCGTCCACCACAACGGACGCACCGTCAAGAGCCTCACGGAAATGCTTGCCATCAGTAAGCACGCGGAATTTGCAGCCTGCACTGCGCGCCCTGTGCATATAATACCTTGCGGAGTCCTTGCGTCGACTTTTGGGCTTGTAGTTAACCTCAACGGGGTTCTCGTGGTCATTGGCCAGAACGGTGCAGGTCACGACGGTGTCGTTGCGCAGCTCCTCATCGAAGAGGGGACGCATGGGACGGTCGATGATACGGCTGTTCAGGATGCCGCGCTCGGAGGGCTTACCCTCGCGGCGGTTGAAAGAGCCGGGGATGCGTCCGACGGAGTACATTCTCTCTTCGAACTCAATGGTCAGAGGGAAGTAGTCGATGCCGGACTTGGGGATGGGGTTGCAGGTGCAGGTG
>JAFOAB010000250.1 GCA_017382555.1 Clostridia bacterium | reverse complement strand
TTGCTGTCGCCCGGTCAACGGACATACTCCACGAAAATTACCCGCTTTCGCGGCAACCTTTCGCTTCAACGCATATCAAGCGGAACTATTATAGCAAAACTGTTCACTCATTGCAATATTTTTTCGCAAATTTCCCAAAATAATTTTGATAGAAAAACTGCAGAATTTTCCACCTTGTTTTTGTGCATATTGCATAACGCTTTCTGAGCCCCGAAAAAGGTCCGCTTTTGCCTCAAAATTGCTCAAATACGCCCTATTATATAAAGGAAGGAAAGCGATCGTTTCCGACCGCTTTCCCCGCTGTTTTTGCCTATTTTCCGAGGCTCACACACCGCCCCGTGTGTTTCTCATCCTAAGAAATGGAAGATATCGCTTATTTCATCCGCGTAATCGGGATAGAGCTTCACGAGAGTGGAGAGATATTTCTCATACCTGTCTCCGTAATAATCATCGGAGGTTATCTTTTCCCATTCGCCCTCCGCTATTGCGCGCTCCTGATCGGCCTTATAGACAGCATACGCAGTAGACTCCGCATCATCGATGCTTGCGTTCTCGCTGTCAAGCAGACCCTTACCTGCACCGTATATACCGTCAAGGACGGAAAGCAGTCTGTCTGTGCGCTCGTTTTCTGCCTTCGACGCGGCCTCACTTCCCGCCTTAAGATAATCGGTCATCTGCCTGTGCGCATTCGCCGCCGCATAGCTGTCTACGTTTCCGGAGTTAGAAGCAGCCACCTCCGCGACCGTATGCCCCGTCGCTCTTTCTCCCGCCTCCTTGAATTCAGCGTATATTCTCTCACCCTCCTCGGAAAGCTTTCCGTCCTCGGCATCGGAATACACAGTCTTGTATTCGTTCATCAGCCTGTCGTACAGTTCCGTACGCTTGTTGTCAAGCGATTCCCTATTCGCCTCTGCCGACGCAAGCGCCTTATCGGCATCATAAGTGCCGCCGTTCTTATCAAGAGTATCAAGATATTCAAGCGCTTCGCCGTAGCCGTAGCCCTCCAGCTTGTCCGCTATACCGGAATAGCCGTTTTCACGCAGCTCCGCGTAATAGTATTTCGCCTTTTCGTGATATTCGTCACCACTCTTGCCGGTTGCGACGGCTGTGCTCCAGCGCCCCTTGTTGCGCACTATCTGCTCCGCCGCCTTATATGGGTCGTATGCCATATTTTACCTCCTTATTAATCATAATCCTCCGCATCATCGATTGCGGGGTCCTTTATATTGGATATCATCAGATCAAGCTCCAGCACACAGCCCTCGATCATCGCCTCGACCAGCTCGTCAATTTTTATGCCCGCACGCTCCAGCACGCGATGCACGTATTCCTTTTTATCAAGGCTTTGATTTTCCGAAAGCTTTTCTGCCGCCTCTACCGCCTTGCGCACAACGCTCAGCAGTCTTTTCTCCTTAAGCCACGGTATTACAAAGTACGCCATCAAAAGCGCAGCTCCGCTAACCGCAAGATCAACAAGCATTTCAAGCAATTTTTCCATATCAGTCCCTCGCGGCAGTACTGCCGTTTTCCATCATTCTGTAAAATCTGTAAAGCACGGCGCAAAGCTCCTGTCTGCTGATCGGCGCCTGCCAACGAAAATTTCCGTCTCCGTCAGACTTAAAAAGCCCGCACGCCCTTGCCCAATCCGTATAATCCCTTGCCCACGCATCGCACGTGTCGCCGGTATTCCTATCCACGTAACGCAGATAGGCATCGATAATATCCTGATCCTTCATACTTTTCTCCCCCTTGGGCTCGTAACAGCCCTCCATATTCGGAATACCGAGAGCCTCGGCGGCATTTATTCGCGTTGCCGCATCGCTCTCCCTGATCTCAAAATGCAGATGCGCACCGAAGGAAAATCCGGTGTTGCCCATAACGCCGATCACCTGCCCCGCTTCAACGCGCTCATAGCGCGCGACAAGACGCTTATCGAGGTGAAAGTAAAAATATACCCTGCCGTCATCACCTGCAATGATTATATGCTCACCCCACATCCACGTCGCATCACTTTTATCGGTAACGCACGCGCTTGCCGCCACGGTACCGGAAACGGTGCTTACGACGCGATCCGTTTCAAGCCCCACAAGGTCTATTCCGCCGTGGAAGCCACTCGTACCCTCAAGCGCACGCTCGCCGTACGGACTTGTCAGCCGTATACCGCCGTATTCAAACGGATAGATCATCGAAGCACCTCACAAATCTTAATTTCTCCTCAAGTGCGGCAATTTGCTTATCTATGCGCGAAAGCTCCTTGTAAAAATACTCGTTCTTTCCGCTTTGCCGCGTTATGAACTCCTTCAGCTCGCGCACAGCACTTTCCAGCATCGCAAGCGTACGTATAAGCTTAACAAGCACACCGCCTACCGCAAGCATAAAGGTCACAAGCGTGATAAGTCCACATAATATTTCCCAGGTCATTTCGCGCTATCTCCCCGATAATCAACTCCGTAAAGTGCAA
>JAFOAB010000249.1 GCA_017382555.1 Clostridia bacterium | reverse complement strand
TCCCTCTCGGAGGGAGGCTTTGGAAAGCTACCGTCAATAGAAAAACACCACCAAAGAAAATTTCCTTGGTGGTGTTCGTTATTTTTCCGCTAACAATGCAGAAGCGGCCGAGCGGCCGCTTCCTTTTATATGCTTATTTATCGAAAAAATCCAAATTGCCCTCCATCTCAAGCACCTTGTCGATGGTGGTGAGGCGGTAGGTGGCTGTCCAGTTTGCGTAGAGGTCGTTGAGGCGGGCGCGCTCACGGGGTGCGAAGTTATAGATCTTGCGTGCCCAACGCGCCTGGAAGAATGCCTCGCTCTGCATTCCCCACGGTCTGTGGTGATTGTGCCAAAGTGTGCTTTCGTCAAGATTTATCGCCATAATTGCGTTGCACCACAGTCTGTACGCGATATCGCGCCATACGGGCTTATCAAGCTCCTTTGCAAGGCGGATGCACTCGGGTACTATTGCAACGCCCCAAGGGTCAATTGCGTGGTGCTGGGTGGAAACGGCAGTACCGCCGGAGGTGTAGTAGCCTATGCGGTCAAATTCTGTTTCCTCCGCGTATTTTGCATCAAAGAAGAACATCCAGGAAACGAAGTAATACGCCGCCTTTTCCGCTCTTTCAAGATACTTTTTGTCGCCCGTAAAATCGTAGAGCTGAAGCGCCGCAACCGCAAAGGGATACGCACCCTCCTTATCGATACAACGGCAGTCAAGCGCACCTGCGGTAACGCAGAAATCGTCAAGATCGCGCTTGAAGTAAAATTCGTCGGTCTTTATGGCGTAATCGAGGTACTCTTTGTTGCCCGTAAGCTTATAGGCAAGGCAGAGCGCCATAAGCACGAATCCGCCCGCAGATCCTCCCGCGGTTGCCTTTGTGCCGTCCATATTCCAGCGCATACCGAAGGCATCCTCGTCGGTATAACCGGCAATGAGGAACTTGAGCGTCTTTTCGGCACATTCAAAATATCTCGGACGCGCGTATTCCGTATCCTCAAGCAGCTTTGAAGCAAGCATCAGCTCGTGCGCAAACCAGCCGAGGTTGCATACGTCTGCGGGGAGATAGTTTTTGTTTATACTGCGTATGTAATTTATCTGAACAAGTCCGTTTTCAAACTGTGAATCGCACCAAGCATCAAGGCAGGAAAGACCCATTTCAAGGTATTTTTCGTCGCCCTCGCGCTTCCACTTTTCAAGGTAATGGCGCGCGGCACTGCAGCACTGACCGGACCAACCGCACTCATATACCTCCCAAGGCATATACTGGCCGTCTTTGTCGGGGCAATCGCGGTATGCGTTACCAACCATATATACGCCGTTTGAAAGCTTCTTGGTGTGTGCCTCTATCTGCGCGTATCCCGCCTTGCGCGCAAGCGCGGAATCAATGTGCGCCTTGTGCTCAAAGGGGAAAATGTCGCAAAGGCGGTCGATAAGCGTTGCGGTACCGTAATTGAGCCACATGGGCTTAGCGCAGAAAACGTACACCTCGCAAGTAAATTCCTCACCTACCGCAAGCGCCATAAAGTTCTCATATCCCTCGCTTGAAAC
>JAFOAB010000248.1 GCA_017382555.1 Clostridia bacterium | reverse complement strand
GTTTTCATGAAAAAGATCAGATTTATTGCTCTTATTCTGGCTCTTCTTATGATAGGTTCTGCTCTTACTGCGTGCGGTAACAGCTCCGATCCCGACAACGGCAAAAAGGAAAAGGTTACACTTACCGTTTGGGGCGCACAGGAAGACCAGGAAATGCTTAAACAGATGTGCGCTGCTTTCGCTGCTGCAAATCCCGACAAGGAATATAAGTTCCTCTTCGGCGTTCAGGGCGAGGGCGATGCTGCCGACAAGGTTCTTAACGACGTTACCTCCGGTCCTGACGTATTCTCATTCGCAAGTGACCAAATTAACAAGCTTATCGCAGGCGGCGCTCTTGCACGTATCGGCGGTCAGGCTGAAGCAGACGTAATAGCTAACAACTCCGCTACCTCCGTTGATGCTGCTACTATCACCGTTAACGGTCAGAATCAGCTTTACGCTTACCCCTGCACAGAGGATAATACCCTCTTCCTTTACTACGACAAGTCGGTTATCGGCGACGATGACGTTGACACTCTCGACGAGCTTCTTGATGCTGCGCACGCAGCAGGCAAAAAGGTTCACTTCAAGCTTAACGACGACGGTTGGTATCTTTCCAGCTTCTTCTTCACCGATCCCGAGCTTGGATACGATGTAACCTACGACGAGAATATGACCGAAACAGGCGTTGACATTAACTACAACAACGCAAAGGGTCTTGCAGTTATGAAGGCACTTGTTAAGTACGTAAATCACCCCGCACTCGTTATTCAGACAGACGATAGCAAGCTTATTGCAGGCTTCACTCCCACAGCCGAGGGCAAAGTTGAGGCTGCTGCAGGCGTTTCCGGTACTTGGAACGCTCAGTCTATCGAGGGTCTTCTTGGTGACAATATGGGCGTTGCTAAGCTCCCCACCGTTGAAATTAACGGCGAGCAGAAGCAGCTTACCACCTACATGGGCTGCAAGCT
The DNA here is from genome assembly GCA_017382555.1 of Clostridia bacterium. Lineage (GTDB taxonomy): Bacteria > Bacillota > Clostridia > Oscillospirales > CAG-272 > RUG12395. Next base: position 694 of record JAFOAB010000248.1, on the reverse strand, counting down.
CATCGGTGTAAACGGTTACAGCCAGAACAAGGGCGAGGCTCACAAGCTTGCTCAGTGGCTCACCAACGAAGAAAACCAGCTCATAAGATTTAACACCCGTGGCTTTGGTCCTTCCAACAAAAACGTTGCAGCTTCCGAGGCAGTTGCTAACGATCCCGTTATCTCCGCAGTTATGGCACAGGCTAAGTTCAGCCGCGCTCAGAAGAGCGTTCCCGGTAACTACTGGACTCCTATGGGAGCACTTATCACTCCCTTCATCGAGCGCAAGGAGGCAGGAACTCTCGCTAATTATACAGATGCAGAGCTTCAGGAGCTTCTTGATGCACTCGTTGCACAGATAGAAAAATAAACACTTCTCGGGGACTGTTGAAAGCAGCAGTCCCCGTCTTAATAAATCGAGGGGGTCAGATATGGATCTCAATTATTATCGGATGACACCGGGGCAAAGGTTCATCTATAAAATTTCGCAATTTTTCAAAAATTTCGGACGTGGCTTTGCCGGCTTTTTTGGCAGGATCTTTCGCGCGATCGCTGGCTTTTTTGTTAGCATTGGGCGCGGATTTAAGGAGTTCGGTCAAAATTTCTGGTACGGTGATGCCTTAACCAAGGCTTCGCATTTTCTTATAGGTCTCAGCCACCTTTTCCGCGGTCAGATAGTACGCGGAATCGTATATTTGTTCCTGGAAACCGCCTT
>JAFOAB010000247.1 GCA_017382555.1 Clostridia bacterium | reverse complement strand
TTTTATGTCCTCCTTTGGTTTTTTTCCACCACGAATAAAGCTGTTCGCCAACCGCATTACGCGGACCCGCGGCGGCTCCTCCGTGTGTGAATTATCGCGGAATTAAGTAGATTTTGCCGCGACTGGAGCAGTATACCACATATAATTATAGTTGTCAACCTCTTAACAAAATATTCATAGAAAGTTTACAAATTGTTCATAATTGTCCTTTTGTAATTTACTACTTGTGCCGAGCCGATATATATGATACAATGTAAATAACTATTATTTGAGGTAATGGGCATGAAGGATTTTTGCGAATATTTCAAAAAATACAAGCCGGAGATTACCGAATGGCAGCTTATACGCAAGCTGACAGACTGGTCGGTACGTGCGGACAAGGAGGCGCGCAGGGTAGAGCTTACCCTGCATTTTGACGAGCTTGTTAACGAGCGTTATCTTGCCGCGCTTCGTGAGGGTATTCGCGTTTCCTACGAAATAAACGGCGTTGATACAATCGTCAGATATCCCTCGCATCTCTATTCCGAGCGTGCTGTGCGCGATATCATTCTCTATGCCCAGCTTTGCGGATTCTTGCCCCTTGGATTTTTTGACGACGTAAGGCTTAACGTATCGGAAACGAGCGTGGAGCTTTATCTGCCGTACGTTGATGCCATCCCCGTTATTCAGGGACTTGGAACAGAGTTTGCCATTGCAAATGCAATTGAGGAGCGATTCGGCATCAAGGTAAGCGTTACCGTTTTATCGGACGGCGGTGCCGCACTTAAAAAGGGCGAGGAGATGGAAAGACGTCTGCTTGCCGAGCTTAACCGCTATTTTGATGATCTTAACGCGATGATAAATGCCGCACCCGGTGAAAATGACGTTGCACCGCCACCTCCGCAGTCGGATCGCGGTAATCCTCATGCACCGAGCGCACCCGCCGCAAGCACACCCAAGGATAACGGCAACAGCTACAATTCCATTTATGCCGCCGTTGCCGCACCGCTTTTACCCACGCAGAAGCCCAAGGACGGCGAGCCCGCGCCGCTTCCCGTTGCCGAATATAAGTACGAAAACGGCACCAAGACGTTTACGCGCGAGGGCGATATATTTAAAGGAAAATACAGAAGCTATGACGTTTCCGGTGCTGAGCTTCAGTTTGGTACGGAAATTGATATTGACAGCGCAGTACCGATCGGTACTACCTATAAAAAGCACGGACTTACTACCTTTATCGGCGAGGTGTTCTCCGTCGAGCGCCGCGAGACGCGCAAGGGCGGAAGTGAGATACTGACCATCGGCGTTACAGATATGGAGGCGTCTCTTTACATCAAAACCACCGTTAAGGCGGGCAGCCACGATGCGCTATCCGATATTGCGCCCGGCACGTGTGCGGTGTTCTGCGGTATTAACGAGCTTGATAAGTTCGACGGTAATTTCTACATCAAACCGCTTTCCTTTGCGACCGTAAAGCGCCTTGAGCGTAAGGACACAGCGGAAAAGAAGCGCGTTGAGCTGCATTGCCACACGGTAATGAGCCAGATGGACGCAACCATCGATGCCGGCAAGCTTATCTCTCGCGCAAAGAAGTGGGGACA
>JAFOAB010000246.1 GCA_017382555.1 Clostridia bacterium | reverse complement strand
TTTATATTTATCTGCGATCTCGGTATTTATCTTGCCGTCATACTTGCCGCGGATGAGGGTCGAATTCGCTGTGAATTCTCCTCCCGTTACCTTGACGAACGCCTCGCCCCTTACACCGCCGAGGCCGTGTGTGCGGGATGCGGAAATTTCGCAATTCACGAATGTGCCGCCCGTTACCAAAATATAGACGTTATCGCTTATCTCGGTCTTTTCTGTGTTTGTACCGGGGGTCACGGTGGTGCGCGTGCCCTTGATGCCGACCGTTCCGCCGTTTATCTCAAGGTAAACGCTTCCGTCCACGTAGCCTGCGGATGCACCTACGATGCCGCCGCATATTTCGCCGCCGTTTACGGTTATCTTGATGTCACCGACAGAGGTAACGCGTGTGCCTCTGTTGCCGCCGCGGATAAGCTGCCAGCTTCCGCTGTTTACCGTCAGCTCACCCGCGCGGGTATCGTCGCACAGGCAAACGGTGTTATCAAACGAGCCTACGGTAATTCCGAGCCACTGGAAGGAGGCGCTTGTGCGGGTGCATTTGATGCCCGTATCCATAATGACCTTGTTGCCGTTGCAGGTCACGGTGCGTGCGCCCTTTGCGGCTATCTCGATGTCGATATCCTTGAATATCGCATCACCGCCAAGGGAAAGGGCAAGTGCGTTACTGCCGACAAAGGAGAGCTTTGCGCCGGAGGTGCGGTAATCCACACCGCCGTACAGAGAGGTGACGACCACCGCGCCGCCGACCGCGTCGGGGGAAAACGCGCTTTCCCCTACCGAGGTTTCACCCGCGATGACTACGGTGCCACCCGCGGAAAGCTTTGCACAAGCCTCCGCAAGGGAGGAAACAGCGCTGTCTGCGCTTTTACCGCTACCGCTCGCTCCGTCCTTGACGTAAATGACTTCGGTGCTCTGCGCGGGGATCTCGGGCTTAACGTACGGTGCTATCGTAATGGGCACAGCCTCTGCCGTTCTCTTGTTTAACGTAACAAATTCTGCGCCGAGTATACGCACGCTTGACGTGCTCATCTCAAGGATGATGCTGTTACTGTTCTTTTCAAGCAGTACGGGGATGTACAGGGTGTCTGCACCGTCAGGCGAGCCGTTTGCGCCCGTTTTGTAGAAGGGAACTGTGCCAAACGGATCTCCGTTTACGAAGATCTTGGCATCACGAATGGAGCCGGAGGTGTTTGCAAAATTGAGCTTGAGCAGGATCTCACCGTTGCTCCTGCCCTCTGCGGCGATCTTCAGCATCGTTTTATCAACAACGGTAATGCTTGCCTCGCCAATGCCCTCCGCCTTCTGCTCATCAATGCGGATAAGCTCCAATTCGTCCGCAAGCACGGTGCCTCCGATACCGCGTACGCCTATTTCCGCCGTTGTATCCTCGGCGGTGAAGTAAAGGTGGCGGAGCACGTATTCGCTCTGCCTATAAACTCTTGCAACGGAATTGCCCGCAAAAAGCTCTGCGGTTGCGCCGTCCGCAACGATATACGCGCTCAGCATATATCTTGCGCCCTTTTCAAGCCCCGTAACGGTGGTCTTTACCGTACCGTCCGTAAGCTTTGCCGCATAATTGCCGTGGTATGCGTTATCGGTGAGGGTAACGGTGCCCTCGAGTGTAAAGCCGTCAAGCGAAC
>JAFOAB010000245.1 GCA_017382555.1 Clostridia bacterium | reverse complement strand
TGTGCAAAGTGGAGACTCTGACCCGCGGAGGTTACGTAAATGCACTTTTCGAAATCATAGGTGTTCTTGCGGTAGAAGGCTGCCGCGATATCACGGGAGGGATAAATGGTTGAGCCGTCCTTCTTGAGGATGAGGCAGGGGGGCATATTGTACTCGTCAAGGTTAACGATGCTTGCGCCGTCGTCAATAACGAGCAGACCCTTTTCCTTAAGCTCTGCGGCAACAGCGGGTGCCTTATCGAAATAATGGCTCTCGCCCATATAGGAATCAAACTCAATACCGAGCTGATCGTAGGTTATGCGGTACTCCTTGAGGGAAATATCAAGGAAAAGCTGCCAGAGCTTGAGGTTCTCCTCATCTCCCTGCTCGAGCTTGGTGAACTCTGCTCGTGCCTCGTCATTAAGACCTGCGTCCTTTTCTGCTTCCTCGTGGAACTTTACGTAAAGCTCCACAAGTCCGTCGCATCCGCCGTTTGCAACCTTTTCGGGGTCGCCCCATCTGCGGTAAGCAACGATCATCTTACCGAACTGCGTACCCCAGTCGCCGAGGTGGTTTACTCCAACGCACTTGTAGCCCGCAAATTCGTGAAGAAGTCGAAGCGCGTGTCCTATAACTGTAGTGCCGAGGTGGCCGATATGGAAGGGCTTTGCAACGTTCGGGGAGGAGTAGTCAAGAACTACTGTCTTGCCGTTGCCGTTAGCAGGGGAGCCGTAGCTGTCACCCTTTTCGGCAATGTCGCCCATTACGTGATTGATAAAAGCGGCGCTGTCAATGCGGAAGTTAAGGTAACCGCCTGCAACGGAGCATTCGGAAATATAATCACAGGAAAAGCCTTCGGCAAGCTTTGCGGCGATAACGGGAGGACCCATTCTTAAATCGCGGGAAAGCTTGAAGCATGGAAATGCGAGATGACCCATTGCGGGATCCGGGGGATATTCAAGCATTTCCGCAAGCTGTGCGGAAGCAGGAGGCTCTTTTCCAAACTTTTCAACTATTGCGCTGTACAGTTTGCTTGCAAGAGCATTTTTAACTGACTGCATAGGATACATCCTTTCAAATTGCATTTTTTCTCAGATTAGAATTATATCACGTTGTTTTCGATTTTTCAATACTTATTTACTATAATTAATATAAAAAGCCTTGAGTGAAATCACACTCAAGGCCCTTTATATCATAATAGCTTACTTTGCAACGTCTTCAAGATACTTTGCAACGTCACCAACGGTGATGAACTTGTGAAGATCATCCTCGTTGATCTCAACACCAAGCTGATCCTCAACAGTGAGAACAAGCTCAGCAAGCTCAAGAGAGTTAACTCCAAGGTCGCTTGCAAGGGAAGCATCAGGAGTTATAAGATCTTCTTCGATCTGAAGCTCAGAGATGAGTATCTCCTTAAGTTTTTCAAACATGGTATACCTCCAAATGATAGTTAAGTTAATTTATCGAAAAAACGCTCATTTTACCTTATAGCGTTTGATCTTACGGGATGGGGTCTTTTCAAATTCTTCCCAACGGATCTCGGTTATGGCAACCTGCTTGAAGATGGGAAGCTTTTTGTTCATTTCCGCAATTGCGGCTCGTATCCTTGCCTCGATCTCCTCGTTTTCGACACCCTCGAACTTTGTCATATCGGGCACGCAAACCGCAGTTATGCGGGGCACATCGTTTTGGTCTTTGCGACCGATTACAACAGCCTCGAGAATTTCGGGGATCTTGTAAATGTATTCCTCTATCTCCTCGGGGAATACGTTCTTGCCGTTGGAGAGGATGATTACGTTCTTCTTTCTTCCGGTTATGTATATGTAGCCGTCCTCATCCATATAACCGATGTCACCGGTGCGGAAATATCCGTCCTCGGTAAATACCTCGGCGGTAGCCTCGGGATTCTTGTAGTAGCCGAGCATTACGTTATCGCCCTTGACGAGTATCTCACCGGTCTTGCCGTCATCACCGACGTCAATCTTTGCGGTGCATCCGTCAACGGGAGTACCAACGCTCTTGAGTCTAACACCGTCGGGTCTGTTTACGGATACGAGGGGTGAGCATTCTGTAATTCCGTAGCCCTCGAGGATAAGAATGCCGAAGCTGTGGAAATCCTTGATGATTTCAGGGTTTACAGCGGCACCACCGCAAACAATGCTCTTAAGATTACCGCCGAATGCGGAGGTTATCTGTCCAAAGAGCTTTTGGCGCATATCAATGCCCATCGCAAGCATTGCATCGCTTGCCTTCATTGCGGCTTTGACCTTCTTGCGCATACCTCGCTTGTCGATCTCGTCCCAAATACGTTTGTGCATCGTTTCCACAAAAAGCGGAACGAGCATAAGAGCATTAGGCTTGAAGCTTGCCATATCGTGAATTGTGCGCTTAAGAGAGCTGTTTATCTTAATGGTCGCACCGAGATTCATTATTGCAAACTGACCGATGGACATTTCATATGTGTGATAAGGCGGGAGAAATGATATAAAGGTGTTGTCGTCATCGTACTGCATGGACTGTCCTGCGGAGTTAGCGGCAGTGGTAAGATTACGCTGATTAAGCATAACGCCCTTACTTGTACCGGTGGTTCCGGAGGTGAAGATGATGGCACACATCTTTTCCATATCAATTTCGTGCTCGGTAAGCACCGTTGCACCGTTATCAAGCATCTCCTTGCCCTTTTCAAGCAAAGAGACGTATGGAAGCGTTCTTTCATCCGTAAAGTCATCGGGCTCTATCGGGATGAAATACTTCACGGTATCAAAAAGTGCGCGCTCGCTTTTGAAGGTAGCGTTCATCGCCTTTGTGTAGATGACTGCATCGCACTCGCTCAGCTTAATAAAGTCGGCAAGGTTGTCTGCGGACAGCTCCTTGGGCAGAGGAACGATAACGCCGTTGCCGTTAACCACCGCAAGGTAGGATGCAATGTATTCGGGACAGGTATCACCGACTATTGCAACGTTACCGCCAAAAAGTCCGTATGCGGACAGCGCGGTGCCGATTGCATTAACGTGAAGGAGAAGATCGTTGTAAGTAAAGACGTTTTCAGTTCCGTTACGATCGTATAAATAAAGCGCCTTGTCACCGAAAAGCTCGGCGCCGGACTTTACCATATCGTAAAGATTCTTGTTGATTTTCGGCTTGGATTTGGGCGTGAGTGTGTTTTTAAATCTCATAGCTTTAATCCTCCATACTTTGTTATTATATCTTGCCGAATTTCAATTGTCAACACAAAATTGTTTATGTACCCAATCTCTTTTGCTATTGATTTTTCAAACTAAGTAAAGTATAATAATAATGAGGTGATTGTTATGTCTTCAAACGTTTTCGGTAATGCATCAAAAAAGAAGAAGGGTGTTATTATAGGTCTGCTATCTTTTGTGGCAATATTTCTGCTTGCCGCGCTTGTGTGCCTTATTCTTTTTATAATTAATTTTCTGATACCCGACAGAAGTGAAACCGAGGGAATGAACATTACGTTTGCTGAGGTCGATTATTCTTACGATATAACCGAAGATGACAAATATATGGTTGAGGACCGAAGGGTTTGGGTTGATGACGGAGCGCTTTCTGCCCCCATTGACGACGAGGACTATTCCGATAATCAGCTTTATCTTTTCTTTGATAAGTATTTTACCGCTTTGCAGACCGGCGATATAGCATCCTTAAAGGAATGCTACTCCGAAGAGCTTGTGAGTACGTTGAAGCTTCCGAATAAGCTTTCCCAGCAAAGAGTTTACGATATAATGCTTTACTATCAGTCCTCCGAGTCTAAAACCGACAAGACCGGCATAGTCTACGAGGAGTACGTTTATAAGTTTGAATATAAAATAATGAAGAATGACGGTGTCTTCAGACGTGATCTTGAAAGTGATGCCGTACGTCCGCAGTTTGTCACAATTCGTGTTTACTTTGATACCATTTATATTTCCGGTGTTATTTCAAATTACAGAAAGTAGGTGAACGTATGACAATAATCTGGACAATAGTTTTAGTTTTGGCTGTAATAGCGGAATCTATGACCACCGCGCTTGTTGCCGTTTGGTTTATCCCCGGTGCTGTGCTTGCAATTATATTTTCTGCCCTTAATTTCCCGCTTTGGGCACAGCTTCTTGCATTTTTCCTTTCGGGCTTGGGAATGCTTTTCAGAGTAGCATTTCGCGAAAAGCTTTTCAAGACAAAGATAGTCCCCACAAATGCCGATTCTCTCATTGGCAAAAGGGCTATTGTCATTGAGGAGATTGACAATTTAGCATCAAAGGGCGCAGTTAAGGTTGGTGCTGCCGTTTGGTCTGCACGTTCCGAAAGCGGCGAGCCCATCGAAGCGGATGCAGTTGTAGAAGTAGTTGCTATCGAGGGCGTTAAGCTCATCTGTAAAAAATAAATTTAAAGGAGATACATTATGGAAGCTATCATTATTATTGCCGTTCTTGTTTTTGTAGTTCTCATTGCTAACGTTAAGGTCGTTCCTCAGGCAAGTGCGTTTGTTATCGAAAGACTCGGTGCATACAGCGCAACCTGGAAGACCGGTCTTCACTTCAAGATACCGCTTATCGAGAAGATTTCCAAAAAGGTCAACCTTATGGAGCAGGTTGTGGATTTTCCTCCTCAGCCCGTTATAACGAAGGACAACGTTCGTATGCAGATAGATACCGTTGTGTTCTATCAGATCACCGATTGTAAGCTTTTCACCTACGGTGTTTCCAATCCTCTTTCCGCAATCGAAAACCTTACCGCAACCACTCTTCGTAACATAATCGGTGAGCTCGAGCTTGACAGCACTCTTACCAGCCGCGATATCATCAACACCAAGATGCGCGCTATCCTTGACGAGGCAACGGATGCTTGGGGCATCAAGGTTAACCGCGTAGAGCTTAAAAACATTATGCCTCCTCGCGAGATCCAGGACGCGATGGAAAAGCAGATGAAGGCAGAGCGCGAGAGACGTGAAAGCATCCTTAAGGCAGAGGGCGAAAGAAACTCCGCAATTCTCGTAGCTGAGGGCCGCAAGCAGTCTATGATCCTTGAGGCCGAGGCAGAGAAGCAGTCCGCCATCCTTCGCGCAGAGGCTGCAAAGGAAGCAAAGATCCGTGAGGCGGAGGGTGAGGCAGCGGCTATTCTTGATATCCAGAAGGCTACTGCCGAGGGTATCAGAATGATTAATGAGGCTAACCCCGGTGAGGCTGTTATAGCTATTAAGAGCCTTGAGGCTTTCATTGCGGCCGCCAACGGAAATGCAACGAAGATCATTATTCCTTCCGAAATTCAGGGTCTTGCAGGTCTTGCGACCTCTATGAAGGAGCTTATCGCTACAGAAAAAAGCGAAAAGTAATTAATTTTAAAAATTTTTGTAAAACTATTGCAAATTCAAAAAACACGTGATATAATTAGCTGTAATTTGCGAACTAACGAGAAAGGTGTGAAATAGAAATGAAGAACGGTATCCATCCCGAATATAAGGACGCTAAGATTATTTGCGCATGCGGCGAGGTTATTGAGACCAAGTCCACTAAGGGTGATATGAGAGTAGATATCTGCTCCAAGTGCCATCCCTTCTTTACCGGCAAGCAGAAGTTCGTTGACGCCGGCGGACGTGTTGATAAGTTCAACAAGCGTCTTGGCAAGTAATAAGCAGTTTTTTCGGGGCAGGTGAGTTATCGCTTGCCCCGTTTTACTTTTCCTTCACAAGAAAGGAGAAATTATGAACACCTTTAATGAAACCGAAAACGTGCGCGCTGTCATTGTTGGCATTGAGCTTCCCGGTCAGGTCGGCACAGAGGCTAGCATTGAGGAGCTTGCGCGTCTTATAGATACCGCAGGTGGTGTTTGTATTGCCGCGGTAACACAGAACAGGGAAGCGCCCGACGTGCGCACCTGTATAGGTAAGGGTAAGATCGAGGAGCTTAAAGAGATATGCGATAAAAATGATATATCTCTTGTTGTGTTCGATTGCGAGCTTTCGCCCTCTCAGATAAGAAACATTGAGGAGGAGCTTGAGGGGCCCGACGTTATTGACCGCAGTATGCTTATCCTTGATATCTTTGCTCTTCATGCCGTAACTCGCGAGGGTAAGCTTCAGGTCGAGCTTGCACAGCTTTCATATACCGCACCAAGACTTATCGGTAAGGGTAAGGAAATGTCACGTCTTGAGGGACGAATCGGCACACGCGGTCCCGGCGAATCAAAGCTTGAAACCGATCGCCGCCACATCCACAGAAGAATGGATGCTCTTCGTAAGGAGCTTGCGGAAATAGAAAAGAACAGAGCGACAATGCGCCATGCCCGCGAAAAAAGCGGTATTCCCAAGGCGGCAATTGCGGGTTACACAAATGCGGGTAAATCAACTCTGACGAACGCCCTTTGCGAGTCCGATATACTCGCTGAGGATAAGCTTTTTGCTACGCTTGATCCTACAACAAGAAGATTTACGCTTCCCGATGGCTCGGAGATGCTTCTTACCGACACTGTTGGATTTATCAGAAATCTTCCGCACCAGCTTATCTCCGCCTTCAAGTCTACGCTTGAGGAGGTTCAGTTTGCCGATTTCATTTTGATTGTGATTGATGCATCCGACCCCGAGGCTGAAGCGCAAACGGCGGTTACCGAACAGCTTCTTGTCGATCTTAAGGCCGACGACAAGCCGAGAATTTATGTATTCAACAAGATCGATGCTTGTACTGAAATGCCCTTTATCTCGAATTTCGATGAGACCGAGGGAATATATGCTTGTGCGGTTTCCGCGCTCGACGGGCGCGGTCTTGACAGACTTGCGGAGCTTCTGCAAACAGTTGTAAGAAACGGCAAAAAGAATATTGAGCTTTTCTTCCCGTACGGCAAGGAGGGCGATTTGAACAAGCTCTATGCCTTGACCTCCGTTGAGGATACCGAGTACGGCGATCTCGGTACGACCGTGAAGCTTTGCGCAGATGCGAAGATTGTCGGTATGTTTAAGGATTATTTGGTGACTGATGATGAGTAACGGAATCACCCTGCTTGAGCCGTCCTCTGCTGAAATAGTTGAAAAGAAATCCCGATTCATTGCGGTTGCCGAGCCCGTCCGCAGTGAGGCTGAGGCCATTGCGGTTATAGAAAGAGAGCGCAAAAAGCATCGTGACGCTCGTCACGTTTGCTCTGCTTATTATCTTGACAACGGCAGAACGGTTCGCGCAAATGATGATGGAGAGCCTTCCGGAACTGCCGGAATACCGATACTCGACCTTATTAAAAAGCGTGGACTTACCGACGTTGTGATAACGGTCACGCGTTATTTCGGCGGTATTCTTTTGGGTGCACCCGGTTTAGTGCGGGCTTATTCTGCATCCGCTAAGGCGGCGCTGGATTGTGCAGCTCTCGGTCGGTATTCAACGGTAGCGCATATGCTTTGCGTTTGCGAATACAAGGATTTCGATAAGCTTAAATATCTGCTTGAAACGATGAATGCGGATAATATTACGCCCGAATTTGCTGAAAACGTTGCAGTTTCATTTGTTTGTAACGAGGCAGATTCCGAAGCAATTGCGCTAAAAATTTCCGAGACGTTTTCAAAGCGTCTTAATGCCGAAATGCTCGGTCTGAGTGACGAGCTTGTACCTCTTAAGTGACATTTTAAGTCTCAAAAAAACTTTTTTGCAAAAATAAAAGTTTTTTTGAGACTTTTTGCGTATATTAAAGTATGTTGAATAAAATTGTGAAAGCAGGTGAAATAATGTCGGAAAATATTAGCGATATTTTTCTTGAAAGAGAAAAAATTACTCTTTCTCCGTACGCTTTTTTGACCTCCAATACGGCAGGCAGAGAGAATCCCTACGTTCCCTGCAAGATCAGAACAGAGTTTCAAAGAGACAGAGACAAGATAATCCATTCCAAGGCCTTCAGGCGCTTGATGCATAAAACTCAAGTGTTTCTATTGCCGCAGGATGAGCATTACAGAACGAGAATGACCCATACCCTTGAGGTTTCGCAGATCGCGCGCATTATTGCCCGCGCATTAAGGTTAAACGAGGATCTCACCGAGGCTATTGCTCTCGGTCACGATCTCGGCCATACCCCTTTTGGACATGCGGGTGAGGCTGCAATGCGTAAGCTGTACTCGCCTCATTTTTCACATTCCGAGCAAAGCGTTCGCGTTGCCGAGAAGATTGAGAAGGATGGAAAGGGTCTTAATTTGACTGCCGAGGTTAAGGACGGTATTCTTAATCACACGGGCTCCGATATGGCATCCACGCTTGAGGGCGTTGTCGTTAAATTCGCTGACCGCATTGCGTACATAAATCATGATATTGATGATGCATGTCGTGCAGGTATTTTGAGTGTCGACGATATTCCGAAGCATCTTCTCGAGGTCCTTGGCAAGGGACATAGCGAGCGTATAAACACGATGGTATTCTCCGTTATTGCGCAGAGCGAAAACAAGGGTACCGTATCGATGACCGATGAAGTCGGTCGCGCAACCGATGAGCTTCGTGCCTTCCTTTTCAGAAACGTATACACCAATCCTATTGCAAAGGGCGAGGAGGAGAAGGCCAAGGTTATGCTCGAGGCTCTTTATTGCCACTTTATCGATTATCCCGAAAAGCTTCCTGCGCCTTATAGCAATATTATGGCAGAGGATGGACTCGAGCGTGCTGTCTGCGACTTTATTTCCAGTATGACCGACAGATACGCCATAGACCTTTACACAAAGCTTTACGTTCCTGCAGTTTGGAAGGGATGATATGATAGATCAGAAAATTGTTGAAGAGATCAAGGCGCGTAACCCCATAGAGGACGTTATGGCGCAGTACGCTTCGCTTAAGCGTGCCGGATCAAATATGATCTGCTCTTGCCCGTTCCATTCGGAGAAAACGCCATCCTGTACCGTGTTTCTTGCCAGACAGTCCTTTTACTGCTTTGGTTGCGGCGCGGGTGGTGACGTAATCAGTCTTGTTCGAAGGGCAGAGGGGCTTGAATATACCGAGGCTCTTGAGTATCTCGGTCGGCGCGTTGGAATCGACGTGATTACATCGGATTCCGATGCTCCGCGCTTTGATAAGCGTCGCTTTTATGAAATGAATAAAGCCGCAGCAAGATTTTTTAGGGATATTCTTTTTAATGATCCTGCGGGCGCTATGGGTAGGGAATATGCTTCTCGGCGCGGACTTTCCGAGGAAATAATCAAGCATTTCGGCATAGGATATGCTCCGGATTCATTTTCGGCACTGCATCCGTATCTTAAAAATCTCGGATATACGGATGAAGAGATGAATGCCGCATTTCTTGTCGGAATTTCCTCAAAGAACGGCCGTCCCTTCGATATGTTCCGCAAGCGTCTTATGTTCCCGATAATCGACGTATCGGGAAACGTGATTGCGTTCGGCGGAAGAATCGTCGATGATTCCGATGCGCGCAAATATCTTAACTCATCCGACACGCCCGTTTTCCGCAAAAGGAAAAATCTCTATGCACTTAGGTATGCTAAAAACACCTGTGCCGAAAAGATGATCCTTTGCGAGGGCTATATGGACGTTATTTCGCTTCATGCGGCCGGATTTGAAAATGCGGTTGCTACCTTGGGTACGGCAATTACTCCCGATCAGGCCCGTTTGATGGCTAAATACACCAAAAAGGTCGTTATTTGCTATGACAGCGATGCTGCGGGACAGGCTGCCGCAGAAAAGGCGATACGCCTTATTACTGAAACGGGAACCGAATCCTCCGTTCTTAACGTGAAAGGGGCAAAGGACCCCGATGAATTCATCAAAAAGTTCGGCGCTCCCGCTTTTTCCAAGCTTATCGGTGAATCTAAATCCAAGTTCCGATTCACGCTTGACGGTATCCTTGCAAAATATGACGTTAAGGATACTGATGGCAAGGTTAGAGCATTATCTGAAATCTGCAAGATGCTTGCAGGCGTATATTCGTCCGCAGAGCGCGATATTTACACTCGCGAGATTGCGGAGGAGCTAGGTGTTAACCCTGAAGCAATTGAGGCCGATACCAAGAAAATTATGCGTCGGCTTGAGCGTGAGCGCAAAAACAAGGAGCGTGACGATGCACTTCGCGAGGTTTCGGGAATCGGTGACCGCGTAAATCCCGAGTTTGTTTCCAACGTTTATGCGGCAAATACAGAGGAGCAGATAATCGCACTGCTGCTTTTGATGCAGGAAAACCGCGATCTGCTTATCAAAAACCCCGAAATGCTCACAAAGGATGATTTTGTTACCGATTTCGGTAGAAAGCTGTTTGTTGCGATAATGCAACGCGCGGACGGCGAGTTTGTTGAGTCGGATCTTGGTGCCGAGCTTAACGTTGATGAGATGTCCCGTCTTGAAGCCATGAAAATGAAGCGCTATAATCTCTCCGAAAACGGCGAGAAGGAATTTACCGAGCTGTGTGCGGCGCTTCGTGCAGAGGGTCGCAAAAAATCTGTTACGGATAAGGAGCTTTCGGCAAGTGAGCTTGCTGAATATTTCCTGTCAATAAATAAAAAATAATTAAGTTTACGGAAGGTATAAAAATGGCAAACGAAAAAAGTTTTGATTTAAAGGCCCTTATTGAAAAAGGTAAGCAGAAGGGCTCTCTTTCCAACGGCGACATTCTTGAAGCGCTTGAGGACGTGGATCTTGATATAGAGCAAATGGAAAAGCTCTACGAGACTATCGAGAGCAATGGTATTGAGATCACAGGCTTTATCGATTCCGATGATTTTGATAACATCGATTCCAGTGTTGATAACGCAGATAACATCGACGTTAACGATCAGCCCGGCATTCAGGAGGGGCTCGCTGTTGATGACCCCGTAAGAATGTATCTTAAGGAGATCGGCAGAATACCTCTGCTTGATACCGACAGAGAGCTTGTGCTTGCAGAGCGCATCGCTAACGGTGATGAGGATGCTAAAACAGAGCTTGTTGAGGCAAACCTTCGTCTCGTTGTTTCCATCGCAAAGAGATACGTTGGTAAGGGTATGTTCTTCCTTGATCTTATTCAGGAGGGTAACCTCGGTCTTATGAAGGCTGTTGAGAAGTTTGATTACACGAAGGGCTACAAGTTCTCCACCTACGCTACGTGGTGGATCAGACAGGCGATTACCAGAGCCATTGCAGATCAGGCACGCACCATCCGTATCCCCGTTCATATGGTTGAGACAATCCATAAGGTAAGCAGATATCAGCGTCAGCTTCTTCAGGAGCTTGGCCACGAGGCTACTGCTGCCGAGGTTGCGGAGAAGATGGGCATGAGCCCCGAAAAGGTTCGTGAGATCATGAAGATCGCTCTTGATCCCGTATCTCTTGAAACTCCTATCGGTGAGGAGGAGGACAGCCATCTTGGAGACTTCATCGAGGATAACGATTCTCCAGCACCCGCGGAGACCGCATCCTACTCGCTTCTCAAGGAGCAGATCAATGAGGTTCTCCATACGCTTACACCCAGAGAGGAGCACGTTCTTAAGCTTAGATTCGGACTTGAGGACGGACGCACAAGAACCCTTGAGGAGGTTGGTAAGGAGTTTAACATTACCCGTGAGCGTATCCGCCAGATAGAGGCAAAGGCGCTTCGTAAGCTCCGTCACCCCAGCCGTTCCAAGCGCCTCAAGGACTACCTTGATTAATATATTAAATATATTCTAATCTTTGGAAAATTATCCTTGACATAGCACACAGTTTGTTGTACAATATATAAAGCATTATTGCGCACATATGATAAAAATCCATTTGGAGGAGCCTCATGAAGAGAAGAATTCTTGCACTTATGTTATGCCTTGTTACTCTTTTGACGATGCTTGTAAGCTGTCAGAAAGAGGAGATCTCTGACGAAGATCTTAATAAGGAACAGTCTGTCAGAACCGCTGTTTCCATAAACATGTGGGTCGTTACCGAAAACAAGATCAGCGCCGAGACCGAGGCACTGATTGAGGAAGCGTTCAATAGAATCACCAAGTCCCGTTTTACCACCTACGTTGACCTCATTTTCTGCACTGAGAGCGAGTATAACGATGCTCTTGACGCGAGATTTGAGGCTATAAAGGCAGCTGAGGTTGCCGCTGAGCTGGAGGAGCAGCGCAAGAAGGAAGAAGCTCGTTCCCTCAAGGCTGCAGGTATTACTACCGTTGCTCAGACCACCGTTGCCGAGACTACTGTCATTACCGAGGAAGCTACCATCGTTAACGATTACGGTGTAGTTGAGCTCAAGTATCCCGAGATTCCCGAGGATCAGATCGATATCGTTCTTGTTCTTGGTCGCGAGCGCCTTGAGGAGCTTGTTGCCAATGCTTACCTTGAGGATCTTGATGACGAGATCAGTGAGACAGGTACCTCCAAGGCTCTTAATGACTACATACATCCCGTTCTCTTCAATCACACCAAGATTGAGGGCAGCACCTACGCAATTCCCAACAACCACGTTATCGGTGAGTACACCTACCTCCTTATCAACAGGGAGATGGCAGAGAAGTACTACATCCACGAGGCAAACATCTCTGATTTCAAGGATTGCCTTGACCTCATTGAGAATATTAAGACTAACGAGACTATCGCGCCCGTAAAGGCTCCCTTTGATGATTACCTCACCTATTTCTGGGGCGAGGATATCGAGAGCGACGGCTTCAGCGTTCTTGCTTCTACCTACACTCTTTCCATGAAGCAGGTTGGTGTTAAGCTTGTTAACTCCACTTCTCCCTCTAACCAGAAGATGAACGTAACCGACGTATTCTCTACTAAGCATGCTGAGCATCTTATCCGTATGAAGAAGTACGAGGAAGGCGGCTACTTCGCAAAGACCGAGAATGAAGCTTTCGGTGTTGGCATTGTTAGCGGCGATTACGCTCTTCGCTTCGAGTACGAGGATGATTACATTGTAAAGGCTATCAAGACTCCTATCGCTACCGAGGAGGATGTATTCAGCTCCTTCTTCGCGGTTTCTACCTTTACCGCTAACATCAAGCGCTCTATGGAGGTTATCACCCTTATCAACACTACCTCCGAGCTTCGTAATCTCCTTCAGTACGGTATCGAGGATGTTCACTACGTTCTTGATGACGATGGCAAGGTTCAGCGTCTCAACAATGATTACATGATGGATATCAACAAGACCGGTAACGTATTTATGGCATATCCCGAAGAGGGTATGGATCTTGATGCTTGGACCTACGGCAAGCTTCAGAACAGCGAGTGCGCTGCTCACGTAATCCTCGGCTTCCGTGAGGTTTGGGGCAACGTTAATACCGAGACCATGCAGAGAATTGCTGCTCTTTCCAAGGAGTATAAGGACAAGATCGATGCTTGCAAGACCGCTGAGGAGCTTGAGGCATTCTGTGCATCTGCAAAGGCCGAGCTTGGTCAGAACGCTGATATCAAGTATATGAAGACTATGAACAATGCCGACATCGCTGATTCTATTGCTCAGGTATATCTTGAGTGGTATAACACCGGTTGGCCCTCTAACGAGTAATTTATAGCATTAGCGGCACCGCATTTTGCGGTGCCGCTTTTTATATTTTCATCAGACATTCGGTAAGGTATTTGCAGTCACCGGTAGTATTGAACAGGGAAGGGCTTATTCTAACGGTTCCGGTTTCGTAGGTGCCGATGCTATGGTGTGCAAGTGGAGCACAGTGAAACCCTCCGCGCACTGCAACGCCATTTGCCGAAAGCATATCCGCTATTTCCTCGCATCCCTTTCGATTGTGCCTGAAGCTTATAACAGGTGCTCCACCCGTTGTGTGTAAAACCTCTAAATCTTTAATGGATTTCAGCAAGTCAAATATTTGATTTGTAATTTCAATTTCTCTTTCAATAATTGCACTCCTGTTTTCCATATGCCACTTGACACCCGCTCCCAAGCCGACAATAGTCGACACCGCCGGAGTACCGGCTTCGTATCGCTCGGGCAATTCGTTGCCCATATAGATATCCTTTGAATTTACACCGTTACCGCCATAAGTTAGCGGTGAAATCTCAGCCTCTATATCTCCTATTATGCCGAACCCGCATCCCATTGGGCCGTACAACCCCTTATGTCCTGCGCAACATAGCATTGTACAGTGAAGCTCTTGCATATCTATTATTCTGTGGCCGGCAAGCTGTGATGCATCGATTATATACGGGATACCATTTTGCTTGCAGATTTTACCGATTTCCTCTATTGGTAGGATGCGTCCGTCTACGTTTGATGCCGCATTTAATACAACGCATTTAACGTCTGCAGTCAGTGACTTTTTAAATGCGTTAAGAGTTGTTTCGTTTGACCCTCGGGAGGTTGAAAACGTTTTGAATTTTAAATTTTCTTTTCTGCATTTCTCGGCTATCGGTCTTAATACTGCGTTATGCTCTATATCTGAGGTTAAGAAG
>JAFOAB010000244.1 GCA_017382555.1 Clostridia bacterium | reverse complement strand
GCCTTACCGGCAAACGGACGTGCAATAACTCTGCCTACGGTGTGCTTGCCTACAAGCACCTCTCTCACCCTGCGGCATATTGCGTGCAGCTCCTCGGTTGGAACCAAATCAACGTGCGCGGCTATCTGGCAAACGCTGTCCGCAGACGTGTAAACGATAAGCTTACCGGTACGCAAATGCTCCTCGCCGTAATCGGCAAGAACGGCAGTGCCCGAATAGGGCTTATTTACGATTATTTCTCTTCCCGCCGCCTTCTCGATAAGGGCAACCGTTTCGGGCGGAAATCCGTCGGGATATACCTTAGGCGGCTCTGTGCCGATGATACCCGCTATCTCCCAGTGTCCCGTTGTGGTGTCCTTGCCGATAGAGCGCTCACTCATCTTGCCGTAAGCGGCAAGCGGTGCTTCCTCCGCGCCGAGAAAATCAAGCCCGTCAATGCATCCGAGACCGAATGCGCGAAGCGTGGGAATATTTAAAGCGCCGCTGTTATGTGCGCTTTTTATCGTAAATGCGCCAACGTCTCCGTACTCTGCGGCATCATGGGCATAACCCGCACCGGTACCGTCAAGAACTATAACAAACGCTCTTTTCTTCATCAGTATGCGCCCTCTGCAGCCTCATTTTTCGCTATGCTTATAAGACGGCTGGTGCCGAGTCTGTCAGCACCGAGAAGAAGGAAGTCCTCAGCATCCTTTTTGGTCTTTATACCGCCCGCCGCTTTAATTTTAAGCTCGGGGGATACGTTTGCGGTCATAAGAGAGATGTCCTCTCTGGTCGCGCCGCCCTCCGCAAAGCCCGTGGAGGTCTTGATATAATCCGCACCGGATTCAGAAACCACGCGGCACATCTCTATCTTTTCCTCTTCTGTAAGCTTGCAGGTCTCGATAATAACCTTCAGTATCTTATCTCCGCACGCAAGGCGAACAGCGCGTATCTCATCACGAACTGCGCTGTATCTTCCCTCCTTAACCATACCGAGATTAATTACCATATCAATTTCGGAAGCACCGTCGCGCACTGCCTCAAGCGCCTCGGAGCATTTTACGGAGGTGGTATTATAGCCGTTCGGGAAGCCTATTACGGTGCAAATTGCAATCTTGCCGTTAACGTACTCCGCCGCCTGCTTTACAAAGGACGGAGGAATGCAAACGGATGCGGTTCCAAACTCCATACCCTCGTCACAAATGGTGCGAATCTTATCCCAGGTTGCGCAGGTATCGAGAAGGGTGTGGTCAACCTTACAAAGAATATCCTTAATATCCATATCAAAAATTCCTTAATTTTATTTATGTGAACAAAAAATAATCAAAATTACATAGTTATACAAATTTATTATACACCTATAAAAAGTCTTTGCCAAGTATTTTTGCAAAAAATATCATTTCAACCGAAAAAACCGCGTCTTGGCGGCTTGGGAGGCTTTGGCGGCTTAGGCTTTTCCGGCTCCCCCTCACAGCACGGCGGCTCCTCACCTATATCGACAATAACGATATCCGCACCTATACGCTTTATTGACGACCACGGCACAGGCGTAAGCTCCCCTCTCCCAAAGCCGAAGGCGGTGGCACCGCCCAAGACAATCAGAGAGACTATCTTACCCGAATCAATTTCAAACTCGATATCCTCCACACATCCGAGCCTTCTGCCGTCACACACGTTTATCACCTCCTTCTCCTTGAGCTGACCAAGCGTACAGCGCGACATACCTATACCCCTTTTACGTATTTCTATCAGTATATGCCAAAAGATAAAAAGAGTGAGGAAGCGCTGTACACTTCCCCACTGCTACGTTATTTAATTACCTTGCTTGTGAAATTGCCCTGAAGCTTGGATTCATACGCGCTTGCACAGGTGACGTTTACAGACCCCGTTACCGTGATGGAATTATCCTGCACGGCTATTATCTTGCCCGCAAAGGTTCCGCCGTTAATTAAAAGATTAACGGTTCCCGACATTACGGCATCCTCGGCGGTCTCATTGACGCCGACACGGCTCACGGCGTATATCGGCCCCTTGAAGGTACCGCCGTTGATGATAAGATTACATACACCGTAATTGCTGTTCATACCCGTTGCGGCGGTAAGTCCCGTTCCACCGGTATTTGTGAAGGTTCCGCCGTTTACGGTTATCGTAAGCTCTCCCGTTTCGGAAACACCACCAATCGGTACTTGACCGCTGTTTCTGCGGTTACCGGCGCGGATATACATCCACGTTCCGCCGTTTATCTCGATATTGCACTTGCCGCTTAACGTAAACTGTTCAACGGGCTCACCGCCGAACACCGCGTTGCCGCCTACAACGAACAGAATGCTACCTGCCGAGCTGCTTCCAACGGTGCAGGTAACGCCCTCGCCGATAGTTACGTTGTTGTAGTTGCATACGAAAACAAGATTTTTTGCAAGCGCGGAAATCTCCACGTCATCCCAAATGAAGTCTCCGTACATAAAGAAATTGTATTTGAGATTTATCTTCGCATTCGCAGTTGCGCGGTAATCGATGCCGTTATAAACGGACGTAACCGTAATGGTCTTCTTGTTTTCAGTAAGATGGCAGGTGTAATCTATCGTGCAAGGGCTGCAAATTACAACCGTACCGCCACTTTCGCGCAGAAGCGCAACAGCCTTTCCAAGTCCGTTTACCGCGGTTTCGGGAGTTTTTCCGTCGCCACCCGCAGGCGCCTTTTCGTTAACAAACACAACTCCCGTATCGGAAATAGGATACACGTCGATATCCGCCTCGGTTTCCATAAGTCCCGCATACATCGCCTTTGCTATCTGCAATGCGCCATCCTTGTTGGGATGAACTCTATCGGTTCCCTGATGGTGATGGACTGCCATATAATCCCTTGTCATCGCATACACGTCGATAAACGCAAAGCCAAGCTCGTCCGCCGCCTGCTTTGTAAGGCGTGCCATCTCTCCGCTTGCAAGGTTTCTTACGTCTCCGCTGGGGGTATAGATGGGGCTTGCGATGTACACCTTTTTAACCGTGGGAAGCGCCGCATATTCCTCCGCAAGGCTCTTTATGGCCTTAACAAATTCTGCCTTCGCATCCTCGCACGACATACTGCGTATATCGTTGGTGCCGAGCATAATTATAACAACGTCGGCATCGTACTTCAGACTGTTGCGATATACGGTGGTATTTCTGTAATAAAGATTTGCTTCCTTTACGTTATACTTGTTATCCGCGGCAAGAGTGTAAGCTCCGCTCTGACCGAAATTACCAACCGCATAATCCTTGCCAAGCATCTTTTGAAGCTGATTGGGATAGCTTTCAACGGCAGGACTTGCAAGCCCGTAACCGTACGTTATACTGTCACCAATGCAGGCGATTTTCAGTTTAGTGCCGTTTGCAGGCTCTATTTTTTCAAATTCGCTCACCTTAATTTCCTCCGTAACGGGCTCGGTAACTACCTCCGTTGTTATATCTGTGGTTGCCTCGGTAACGTCTGCCGTCGGCTCGTCCGCCACCGGCTCTGTCATTACAGCACCGCCTCCCCCACAGCTGCCAAGCAAAACGCTTATAAGCAACACAAACGCAAAGAATCTTCTTTTACGCATATATGCCTCCTGAATTTATCTTTTCTTCATCTTATCACAGGTCATTTTCTCGGTCAATGGAATTTTCGTCAATTCTATTGTATAAAAGCAAAAAAGATGCAAAGCATTGCGCTTTGCATCTTTTCTGCTATCAGAGCTTAACCTTGATTACGTACTTCTTAATATCCTTGCGGAGAGGGCACGCGATCTCCTTCGGTCTGTGTGCCTCGTGGGGCCAAAGCATTGCAAAGTAGCCTGCGTTTACGGCAACTCTTGCAACGGGATAAACGTTCTCGTCAGCCGCGAGCTTGAGCATATCCTTTGCCTCGTCATAAGGAACGGAAACAGCAAGCGCATCACGCTCGAAAACGCTGATTCCCTCGCTACCGGTAATGGTTACCTGAATGTCGATGTACTTATCGTGTGCCTCGATCTTGCACTCTGTGGGGTCAATGGCGGTGTAGCTCATAGCCTTGATGAACATATTGTCACCGTCCACCTCATAGGTGCGCTCCTCGCAATCGGGGGTGAGCTGTGCGATAACGGGAGCAAGCTTTGCCATCTTGTCGGCAGGAAGATACTTGCCGAGATTTTCAATCTTGTCGAATACCATAATATACCTCTTTTTAAAATTTAGTTTTTGGTTTTATTTGTGAAGCTGCCCTGCAGCTTGGATTCATACTGTGCGGCGTAGGTAATGTTGACCTCGCCCGTTACCTTTACACTGGTGTCCTGTGTTGCATAAATTTTGCCCTTGAAGGTACCGCCGTTGATCTCAAGATATACCTTACCGCTCATTACGCAATCCTTGCCTGTGGAATTTGCGCCGACTCTGCTTACAGCATAAAGATTACCGCGGAACTCACCGCCGTTGATGATGAGTCTGCACTCTCCGAGAGTGTTGTTCATACCCGTGCCCGCGCACAGATTGGTGCCCGTATTGGCAGTAAACACGCCGCCGTTGATCGTAACGGTCATCTTGCCGTCAGCTGCAATACCGCCGTGTGCATAAGAGGGCATTCCTCTGCGGTTACCGCCCCTGAAATATAACCAGGTGCCGCCGTTTATCGTGATATTGCATTCGCCGTGCAGGGTAAGCTCCTCCTCGGGGGAGCCTCCGATGCCAACGTTCACGCCGCCAACGAGAACAAGATACGTGGAATCGGCACCGGAAAGAGTACAGCTGACGTCACTGCCTACGGTTACGTTATGATAATTGAAAACTAATACAAGCCCCTTGGCGGTAGCGCAAAGCTCGATGCCGTCAAAGGTATAATCTCCGTGCAAGGAAATGTAGTGAGCAAAGTTCAGCTTTGCTCCCGCTGTTGCACGGTAATCCACACCGTCATATACGGAGGTGACTGTAATATGTCCCTTTGTCTCGGGCATATGAATGCTGTAAGTTGTGGTGTAAGGTCCGCATATTACAATGGTACCGCCGCTTTCGCGGAGAAGACCCGCCGCCTTTGCAAATGACTTGATCGCCGTTTGAGCAGTCTTTCCGTCGGCGTTATCCTTACCGGTGCTCTTTACGAACACAACACCCGCCTCGGATACGGGATACACCTCGCATTCAAACTCCTGCTCCATCAGCGCAGCATAGAACGCCTTTGCCATCTGAACGTGACCGTCTGCCGCGGGATGCACCTGATCCTTATCGTAATGGTGGTGCACCATCATATAATCTCTGGTCATCTCATACATATTTATGTAAGTGAAGCCAAGCTCGTTTGCAACCTTTTCCTGAAGGCTTGCGAGCTCGCCGTCGGACATCTGGCGGATAACATCCGCATTGGATATAAAGATGGAGCTTGCTATATAAACCTTTTTAACCGTGGGAAGTGCGGCATATTCCTCGGCGATGCTCTTGAGGTTTGCCATAAAATCCGTTTTTGCCTCTTCGCACGAGAAGCTGCGGATATCGTTCGTGCCGAGCATAATGATTACTACGTCGGCATCGAATTTGAGACTCGATTTGTACTCGGAGGTATTGCGATAATAAAGCTCGGGCTTATCGGTCTTGGCATTATACTTGTTGTCCGCAGGCAAAACGTACGAGCCGCTCTTGCCGAAGTTGCCGACCTTATAACCGCTTCCGAGCAGCTTTTGAAGCTGAGCGGGATAGCTTTCGGATGCGGGATTTGAAAGTGTCGCTCCGTATGTAATACTGTCGCCTATGCAAGCGATCTTTACGGTCTTGCCGTCGGCGGGTTCGATCTTTTCAAGCTCGCTCATTTTTACCTCCTCTGTTACGGGCTCTGTTACAGGCTCAGTTACGGGGTCTGTTGCCGCGTCCGTTGCGGGAACAGTGGATGGATCCGTAACCGCAGGTGTGGTAACGGAGGCATTGCCGCCGCAGGAAACACAGCCAAAGCAAAGCAAAAACACTATAAGTAAAGCAATTGTTCTTTTCATACATACCTCAAAAATGAATATACATGATAATCTGTATTTTTATTTTATCACAAATAATAGCGGCAATCAATAGCAAAACGGAATAATTTGCAAGCTATGCAAATATAATGAAACAAAAAAAGAAGAGGACACGTTATGTTTATATACGCTTTGCGCGCAACCACACTTAAGCTGTTCGGTATCGTTTTGCTTGCGGCTGTACTGCTTGTCTCCCTTGCCGTGATGATTCCCACCTACGGCAACGAGCCCCTTGCTACAGCGGCAGAGGAAAACGCGATAAGGTACACAAAAATCAAGACAAATGATGACCGACTTAACTTTCTAAAGCAGTTCGGCATTGAAGCGCAGGAAACGCCCGAGGAGGAGGAGGTACGCATTCCCGCGGAGTTTGACCGCGTGTTTGCAAGCTACAACGAGATCCAAAAGCGCCAAGGGCTCGACCTCACCAAGTACGCAGGGCGCAAGGTTATGCGATATACCTACAAGATAACGAATTGGCAGGAAAGCGGCAGGGACGTATATGCAACGGTAATCGTATACAAGAGCCGTGTTATCGGCGGCGACATATGCTCCCCCGGTCGGGACGGGTTTGTGCTTACGCTCGAGGGTAAATAAAATAAATATCCCCTTGCCAATCAATACGGTGATATGGCAAGGGGATATTATTATTGCTCGATGCTCTGCTTCCTTTTCAGCATTTCGTTCAGCTTTTCGGTTTTTCTCTTCGTTACCGAATAAATGACCGCCCATATTACGAGGTAACCGAAAACAAAAATACACGAAAATACCGTAATGGGAGTTACACCCATCTCAAGCCAATCGTTAACAAGATAGGTGGCAAGGTAGCTACAGTACAACACACCGCCGTGGATGAGAATTGCAAGCATAAGCGGAAGGCGCTCTATTTTATACACCACGTTCATTCCACCCACAACAAAGGCAAGTGCGGAAATCGAGAAAATTCCGACAACCACCTCCTCCACCGCAAGCGTTTCTATAACGCCGTGCCTATTCAGTATAAGATAAAGAACAGCCAAAACAATCGGGCCGAATCCGCACGCGGCAAGCCCGCGGAGGAAAAACTCTAATATATGCTTTTTCATTTACCCTCGTACCTCCTTTTGATCTCCGAAAAGCAACGTCTGGAGACGTATTCCCTATAGCCGCATTTAAACACCGCATCCACACCGCCACTGAATACAGCATCAAAGCGCAAAATACGGTGCTCGTTTGCGATGGCGGATTTGTTGATGCGAATAAAGTATGAGGGTAACTTACCATCAAGCTCGCGCAATCTTTCCTGTATGCGATAGCGCTTTCCGTTGGCATCAATCGCCATTACCCTTCTGTCGATGACGGTTATGCACTCTATTTCCTCAAAAGTAAGGCGGCGCATTTCATCATCACCGTAAGCGGTAATGTCGTCAGCACCCGAATAGGAGCGCACAAGGTTTTCAATTTGCTCGGTAAGCGAGGAGGGCGCGCGAACGGTGAGAACGATCTCCTCCTCGGCATTTTTATCTATTATAAGCCTATACTTCATCACATAGTTCCTTACTGTTTTTTCATTTGCCTGAAGAAGCACAGCACAGCGGCAATGCACGCAAGCAGGCAATATACGAAAACGGGCAGTGCGTGCATCAGCCCCGCACCAAAATCACCCGAAAACAATGCCCGCTCCATCTCTACCGCATGCATAAACGGCAACGCGTTCGCTACTTTATCAAACGCTCCGCCGACAAGCGAGGTATCGAACCACACGCCCGAAAGCCATGCGGAAAGGTTTGTAAGAAGCGCACCGCAAATACCGCCAACCTGCTTAACTCCCAAAACGCTTCCGCAAAGAAGCCCAAGCGAAATATAAAATATTGCCATGGGAATTACACCGATAATGGCATAAAAAATATGAATACCGAGCGTAAGCCCAAGCGGAATTGCACACAGGTAGCACACCGCCGTTTGGCACAGCGCCATCGGCAGAAGCGGAAGCATATATCCGAAAATAAAATCACAGCCCGTCAGCGGCGTTGTGTAAAGCCTTTGCAGGAGTGCGCTTTCGCGATCCTTTGCGACAAGCGTGGCTGAAAAAAGCGTCATAAACGAAAGCCCGAACACGGTGATACCGGGCGTGAGCGTATCAATTTCAAACATAGCAACGGGAATGTTTGCCTGGATCGCGCTAAGCAGATACAGAAGCACCACGGGAAAGCCGAGACCGAAGAAGAGGTTTATCGGATCCCTTATTATCTCCCTTGCGCAGCGTCTCGCAAACGTCATCATTCTCATATCTCCACCCCCTTTACGATGGAAACGAAGGCAGCCTCAAAGCTTTCGGCATTAGCCTTTTGCTTCAATTCATCGGCTGTACCGACGGCAAGAAGCACACCGTCGCGCATAATGCCTATTCTGTCCGAAAGCGCCTCCGCCTCCTCCATATAATGCGTGGTAAGTATGACGGTAACGCTTCCCTTAAGCGTGCGAATTATCTCCCACAGCTCGTGCCTTGCAATAACGTCAAGCCCTAGCGTCGGCTCGTCAAGGAACAGAATTTGCGGCTCGCTTATCAATGCCATTGCAATGCTCACGCGCCTCTGCCAGCCTCCCGAAAGTTTACCCGCCTTGCGTGTTAATACCGACTCAAGCGAAAAACAGTCAGATAGCTCGTTTATTTTAGCCGCGGTCATTTCGCGCGAAAAACCGTGTATGCCGCATATAAGCTCCAAATTTTCCTTTACCGTAAGCTTAGGCGCAACGGCGGTCTCCTGCGGTGATACTCCGATTAGGTGCTTTACCTTTTCAGAATCTTTTGTAATGCTGTAACCGCCTACCGTTGCATCCCCTGCGGTAGGGGACGTTAAACAGGTAAGCATTTTTACGGTGGTGGTCTTGCCCGCACCGTTTAACCCAAGCAAGGAAAAAAGCTCTCCCCGCTTAACCGATAAATTGAGCTTGTCGACCGCAGTAACGTCCTTATACTGCTTGACAAGCCCCATTACTTTAATTGCTTCCATATTCATTATCCTCCATCAAGCTTTCTTTATTATAGCACGCTTAACGAGGGAAATGTTGATTTTTGTCTGTTCGGTCACAAAATGTGTCTTAACGGCATTTTTTCTAATAAACATAGGGAAAAATATCCTATGCCTTACGAATCATAAATCCATTATCGACCGAAATCGGTAGGCTCCCTGCCGTCACGTCTATCTCGCATTCGCGAGATTCGTTACGCCCCTACGAGATGAATATACTATCCGTAGGGTGGTCTCGCCTCCCGCGAAATACGTATGGAACCGGCGGAAGGAGCAAGCCCCTCCCAAACGATTTGAGACGATTAACAACGGTAGGGGACGGCGTTCCCGACGTCCCGCCTTATAAGGGGCGACCTACGCAACCCCGTGTTGTCATTCTTATGAAAAGAACGGCCGGATTTTACTCCTACCGTTCTCTGGTTTTTGCCCTTTTTGTTGGGGTTTTGTTTTTGCGCGAATTTTTGCCTTGCTAAAAACGAGGTTTTCACGCTAACCGTCCCTCTGTGTTCTCTGTGTTCTGTTTTTGTTGTTAATCAATGAATTCCCTAGTCATCTCAACCAAATACATAGCACTCTCCCCAGCAACGCGGATATCAAACTCCTTACCCATACATCCCGTGGCTGTGAAGGATTCTGTCCCATTAATAAGGAAATCATGCCAAATAGTTTCCGTTTCATAACAATACAGATATACTCTCGCATTACCTTCCGTTACTGTCGAAGTAACCGTGAACACAACAGTGTCTGTTTTTCCAAAAGTAGTCTGAGTTATATTCACGCCCGAAACAGGGGATAAGGATTGCGCCATCACATAATCTCCATCATGATGATCATTCACTCCCTCGTCGGCAAAGCTCTTATCTCCTGTTACTTTCAAAGTTGGAGTTATCAAGCTGTAACTTTCATTGAATTCAGCACAAAGTTCGTTTTCACCAAGCACAGTAAGCGAATAATCATCCATTCCGTTAGTATCGGGAATGCTTTTAATTGACTTCCCGCATCCAAAAAAACAACAGGCAACTACCACTAGACAAAACATACTCTTGGTATTCATTGCAATCCCCCCAATTATTAATACAAGGAACTGTCCCCTGTGTTCCTTCAATTTCAAGACATCAAAAGCTCTGCGTTTCGCTTAAAACACTCACTTTTTCAGGGGTTTCTAACCGTCACCTGTGTTCGTTTGTTCCGAACGTTACTTATTAATATATTGTTTCCATTTGTGACAACAATCAACAACCCTTTTATCCGCTAATTTCCCTATGAAATTATCATTAAGATTTAGCTCGGAATTTAAATAATCATAAACGAATTTATGTTTAGTAAAAAAATCATCCTTTGAAAATGTCTTAATTATATATTCTAAAAAATCAAAACAATAATTATCGACCAAAGTTGATAAAGCTCCCCAGAAGTTGTATGTTTCTTCACACACATTGCCACTATACTCAATCAATACTAGTGAAATTAATTGATTAAAAGTTAATTCTGGTGTTCTAACTAATCCGATTTCCTTTCCATATCCTAAATCCAATAAATATTGTTTTTTCCAAAGAGACTCATCTTCACGATACATAAATAGATCATCATCTATTTTTTTAAAGCCTAATTTTTCAAAATTGTTCGGATAAAATCTCGTTGTTTGCACAAAATACAGCATTAATTTAAACTCCCTATTAGAGAACACAGGGGACTAACACAGGGGACGGTTCTGTGTCTTGTTGAACACAGGGGACGGTTCTGTGTCTTGTTGAACACAGGGGACGGTTCCTTGTGTTCGTAGCGGTGTTGCCTATAGCATCATACTTGATCTCTAACCCGTCGAAAGAAGCAATATCCTCGAGGCTATTGTATCCTATATGTCATAATTTGTCAATCCAAAAGCAAGAACGGCTGGCTTTCGCCAACCGTTCTATGGTAGTTATTGAACACAGCCGTCGCTCGGCTTGTCGGTTTACGGAACCCATCTGTCAACAACGTCAACCAGCTCGGCGCTGTAGATGTTAAGTGCGCTTCCGCTGAAATCTACCCTTACCTTAAACTCGGTATCACTTTCCGCAAGCACGGGGACGTAAACAACGCCCATTCCGCTATCGCCGGTTGCGTGGAAGGGTGCTGTTGCGTAGCTCTTGCCGTCTATAAGCATCTTGCCGCGTACCGTTGTACCCGTTGCGTTTGCAAAGGTAAGCTTGAGGTAGTACTCCTTATGCGCATCCGCCTTAACGTTGAAGGTAACGTTGGAGATATAGCGATCGTTGTCGTTCTTCTTTTCGAATTCAACGGCACCTGCGCTTCTCTCCTCTACGCGGATGACGTACACCTCATCAACGATTGCGTACTTATGCTCGATAACGCCTGCGGGAATGGAGAAACCGATTGTAACCGTATCGGAGGTAGCGGTAAACACTATCTCGCGCTTTACGTAATAGGATTGATCGTAAACGGAAACGAAGGTCCTTTCGCCACCGTTAATTACGTACATATCGGTGGTAATACCTGCGGCGCTTGTGATATATGCGGAAAGTCTGTAGGACTGACCGACGGTAAGGCCTGTGATCGTTCTTTCCATTACTGCTGCGGTATCGGAGCCGCTGAGCTTCGCTCCGCGCTCGCCGGAATAAGAGCCAACGGCATTTTCAACCCTTCCGCTTACGGTATATCCGTCAAGCGTTCCGTTTTCAAATTCATCCGCAAACACGGTATCTGTAACCGCAAGGGTGTTAACGGGGATGTAGTAATTTCCGTTTTCTATCTTACCGCCGTTTGCAAGCAGATTGGATTCAAAATTCTGCTGATAGAGGTCAAGCAGCTCCTGCATACCGATGCGGTCGGGCAGGTTAACGCTGAACATCCAGTTGGCTTCCTTGATGGAATCAAGCGTCATATTAACAACAACGCCCTTACCGTCCTGCCATATCTTTTCGTTGACTATCTGCTTGGTCGCCTCGTCAATTCCCTCCCAGCCGCAAATTACCGCAACTGCGGAAAGTCCGACGGGGGTGGTGCTGTC